>JAIYCN010000309.1 GCA_027487995.1 Rubrivivax sp.
CTTCGAGATCCGTCACCGCGTGCTGGCGGCGGTCACCCGCGACTTCAACCTGATCAAGGGCCAGCGCACGCGCGTCTCCGTCTCCTACGAGGGCCGCACGGGCAACCCCTACAGCTGGGTCTTCGGCGGCGACCTCAACGGCGACAGCGTCTCCTTCAATGACACGGTCGCGGTGCCGAGCGGGATCAATGATCCGCGCTTCGACTTCTCCGGGATGACCCCGGCGCAGCGCGACGCGTTCCTCGCCTTCGTGCAGGGCAGCGAGCTCTCGGCCTACGCCGGCGGCATCGCCCCCAAGAACGCGTTCACCGAGCCGTGGGTCAACCGCCTCGACCTCAAGGTCGCGCACAACATCCCGCTGGCCGGCCGCGTGCGCCTCGACCTGTTCTTCGACTTCATCAACCTGGGTGCCTTCCTCAGCAAGGACTTCTTCGGCTACAACGAGGTCTCGCCCTTCCTGAGCAATGGCGTGTTCCGCACGCGCACCCTCACCAACGCGACCGCCTACGGTACCGACGGCCGCATCCGCCCGACCTACACCTCGGAGCCGGTCGGCTTCAACATCGAGAACGGCATGTCCCGCTGGCGCATCCAGCTCGGGGCGCGGCTCAGCTTCTGAGCCCGGCCGAGACCGGTAACGCGAGGCGGGCCGCCGTGGGCGGCCCGCCTTTTTTTGCGCCCGCGGGGCGCCCCGGACCGGGCCGGAGCCGCCGCTGTCGCTGGTTTCTGGCGACAGTCGGGAGGCCCGGTCCGCACCCCCTCTCGCCCCGGTCCCCCGGGGCCGTGTAGATACGCGGCGGATACACGTGGCCGGGGCTTGGGCGGACGGAAAAGAGGGGTGTTTTCTCGCAAGCAGATTTTTAGGGAAAATTTACGGACTTTTTCGCCTCCACGATTGACGGGTCCCGGGGCGATTCCCATCGCTTGTGGTCGGCGCGAGGAATGACCACAGCCCGTTGTGGTCAAGAGGGCGTCAATAACTTCCAACAACTTAGCATCGCCCCCCTCCGCCTCGTCGCTGAAAAGCCCGTTCCTCCGCTCCTTCCCGACCCTCCCCGCACCATGCAGAAGTCCTTCCAGATCGGCGCCAAGTCCTTCGTCCTCGACCAGACCAAAGCCGAGGCCGCCTTCGCCGCCAAGCAGGTGATCAATGGCCGGGAGTCGATGACCTTCAACCTGCTGCCGCTCAAGTACCAGTGGGCCTACGATCTCTACCGGACGATGAAGGCCAACCATTGGGAGCCGGAGGACATCCCGATGGGCAAGGACATCGAGCAGTGGCGGGACGAGAAGACCGTGTCGGAGGTCGAGCGGTGGATCATCCGGATGGGCATCGGTTACTTTTCCGCGGCCGAGGGGATCGTGGGGGACAACATCCAGCACGTGGTGCGTGAATTGGTGACGGCCCCGGAGCTCAAGCTGGTGCTCGGCCGCCACGCGCACGAGGAGAACATCCATGCGGATTCGCTCCTGTACATGATCTCCTCGTTGCAGATCAACCCGCACGAGTGCGAGGCGATGTTCGAGGATATCCCGACGATCCTGCGCAAGAACGAGTTTGTCACCCGCACCTCCCGCGCGCTGCGCCGCGACCTCGACCTGACGCTCCCGGAGAACAAGCGCCTGCTTGCCCGCAATGTCTTCGTCTTCGGCCAGTGCATGGAGGGCACCCAGTTCTACGGCCTGTTCGGGATGGTGCTCTCGCTCTATCGCCAGAACAAGTTCCCGGGCATCGGCCAGATGTTCCGCTACACCCTGCGCGACGAGTCCAACCACATCGAGGTCTTCCGGAACCTGTTCATGGACCTGGTCGACGAGAATCGCGAGATCTGGACGCCCGAGTTCAAGGACGAGCTCCGCGGCCTGATGCACGAGGCGGTCGAGCTCGAGAAGGAGTTCATCCGCGATTGCCTGCCGGTGAACTCGATCGGCCTCTCCGCCGAGGACTTCATCACTTACATCGATTACATCGCCGACCGGCGGCTGGAGAGCTGCGGGCTGGCGCCGCTCTCCCCGGGGGTGAAGAATCCCCTGCCTTGGCTGGCCGAGATGATGGACATCAAGAAGGAGCAGAACTTCTTCGAGGGTCGCGTCACGGAGTACCAGAAGGCCTCCGCCCTCAACCCCGTCCGCGACGACGACCTCTGAGCCTCCGTCCCCGATCCGCCCCGCCGCCGCGCCTCGTTCCCGCCTCGTCCCCCCATTTCCTGACCCCTCCGCCTTGGAGGGGTCGCCGTTTTTCGTCCCTCCCGCTCCGCCGTTCCCTTCCGCCGCCATGAGTCACCCTTCGCTGGCCCACGATCTCGCCCTCAAACGCACCGTCCACGCTCCGGTCGAGCAGAAGCCCCATTATGCGTGGCGCGACGTGATCGCGGGTCAGGGCATCACGGTGCCCGAGATCGTGCTGCTGTGCCCGCACGGGGAGGAGCGTTTCGCCCTCGCGGAGGTGGCGGACACCCTCGGCAAGGCCCTGACGAACGTGCATCTCGCCCGGGGCGAGAAGGAGATCTTCACCGAGCAGAATCGCCTCTGGGTCGCGAAGATCTGCCGGGAGGTCGCCGGCCACCTCGGCGAGTTGGCCCGGCGCCAGGCGCCGGTGCGGCTGTCGCTCAACGCCCTGTATGAGCTGATCGAGAAGACCCTGGTCGACAACAACGCGTACTTCGTCGCCAAGAGCCTCCTGTTGAATCGGGCCCGGAAGATCGCGGTGGACCGGGAGGCGGCGGCCGTGTCGACGCTGCGGGTGATCCGCCGCAACAACCAGGTGGTGCCGTGGAGCGAGCAGAAGGTGGAGATCGCGGTCCGGAAGACGTTCCTTTCCCTGCAGCGGGATTCCGCGCCGGCCGTCGCGATCACCGCCGCCGTCTCCCAGCGGGTGCATTCCTCCAAGCAGTCCTTCATCCACATCGAGGAGATCCAGGACATGGTGCAGGAGGAGCTGATGAAGGCGGGTCACTTCAAGGTGGCGGAGGCCTACATCCTGTTCCGGGCCCAGCGGGCCGCTGCGCGCGATCTCGGGTTGGAGACCCCGGCCGCCACCCCCGAGGTGGCGCCCGTC
>JAIYCN010000078.1 GCA_027487995.1 Rubrivivax sp.
CGACAAATTGGAAAAAGAGTCGGTCATTAGCCCGCTATTGTCTCATTTTGGTGTGACAGGCCAAAAACCGGCTTTTGGGGCTCAGGTTTTGGGCAAGGTCACGCCCACTTGACCTTGGTACTTGCCGCCCCGGTCCCTGTAGCTGGTCTCGCACACTTCGTCGCTCTCAAAGAACAAGACCTGGGCGCAACCTTCGCCCGCATAGATCTTGGCCGGCAAGGGCGTGGTGTTGCTGAATTCCAGCGTCACGTAGCCTTCCCACTCCGGCTCAAAGGGTGTGACGTTGACGATGATCCCGCAGCGCGCGTACGTGCTCTTGCCCAGGCAGATGGTGAGCACGTTGCGCGGGATGCGGAAGTACTCCACCGTGCGCGCCAGGGCGAAGGAGTTCGGCGGGATGATGCACACATCCGCCTGAATGTCCACAAAGCTCTTCTCGTCGAAATTCTTCGGGTCCACCACCGTGCTGTGGATGTTGGTGAACACCTTGAATTCCGGCGCACAGCGGATGTCGTATCCGTAGCTGCTGGTGCCGTAGCTGACGATCTTCTGGCCGCTGGCCGCGTGGCGGACCTGGCCCGGCTCAAAGGGTTCGATCATGCCGTGCTGTTCGGCCATGCGGCGGATCCAGCGGTCGCTCTTGATGCTCATCGGGGCTCCTGCAGAGGGTGGACGGATTCTAGGGAACCTCCGGGGGTGGCCTGCGCGGGATCAGGATTAGCATTTCCGGTGGTGCTATAACGCGATGCTTTCCGGTACCCGGCATTTTCCGGCGGCCTCGAGACCCTCACCCGCCTTCGGAGCTTCACATGCGCAACACAACGTCACTGCTCGTCCAGTACGCCCGCTACCACCGCGACCCGCGCAACATCGCCACCCACCTGGTGGGCATCCCGATGATCGTGCTGGGCATCGGCGTTCTGCTTTCGCATCCGGCCATACCCCTGAGCCCCGGCTCTGGGTGGGTGCTGACACCGGGCTGGGCGCTGTGGGCTGCCGCGGCGCTTTGGTACGCCACGCGCGGCGGGGTCGTCATCACGGGCAGCGTGATCGTGGCCAATGGGCTGGCGATGGCGTTTTCGCATTGGATCGCCCAACAAGCGGGTGCGCAGTGGGCCGTTTGGGGAGCCGCCCTCTTCGTGGTCGGCTGGGTCATCCAATTCATCGGCCACTACTACGAAGGCCGCAAACCCGCCTTCGTCGACGATCTCATCGGCTTGCTCGTGGGGCCCATGTTCGTCTGCGCCGAAGTGCTGTTCGCGCTTCGCCTGTGCCGCAGCGTACGCGAAGCCATCGAGGCCGAAGCGGGGCCGGCTCGCCTGCGCGACCTGCACGCCGGCGCGCTTCGCTGAGAGTCACCCCACGGTTCAGGCCTGTCAAGGCCTATCAGGCCACGATGCCCTTTTCGCGCAGCTGCGCAATCTGCTCGGCGTTCAGGCCCATCTCCCGCAACACCGCATCGGTGTCCTCGCCCAGGCGCGGCGCAGCGCTGCGCACGGTGCCCGGCGTGGCCGAGAGCTTGGGCACGATGCCCGGCACCTCCACCTCATAGCCGTCGCGCGTGGTCTGCTTGAGGACCATGTCGCGGGCGCGGTAGTGCGGGTCGGCCGCGATATCGGCCACCGTGTAGACCTTGCCGGCCGGAACACGCGCGGCGCCCAACGCATCCAGCACCTGCTGCACCGTGCGGCTCACCGTCCAGGCCTCGATGGCGGTGTCGATCTCGGCCACGCGCGCCACACGCCCGGCATTGCCCGCCAGCCCCGGGTCCGTGCCCAAGTCGGACCGCGCAATCACATCCATCAGCCGCTTGAAGATGCTGTCGCCGTTGCCCGCGATCAGCACATAGCCGTCGCTGCAGCGGTAGGCATTCGAAGGCGCAATACCCGGCAGGGCAGAGCCCGCCGCCTCACGCACCGCACCGAAGGCGCTGTATTCCGGCAACAGGCTTTCCATCACGTTGAAGACCGCCTCGTGCAGGGCCACGTCGATCACCTGCCCTCGCCCTCCGCGCTGGTCCCGGTGATACAGCGCCATCATCACGCCGATGGTGGCGTGCAGCGCCGCCAGTGTGTCGCCAATCGACACCCCCACGCGCACCGGCACGCGGCCCGGCTCACCCGTCAAATGGCGCAGCCCGCCCATGGCTTCGCCAATGGCTCCAAAGCCCGGCAAGTCGCGGTAGGGCCCGGTCTGCCCGTAGCCAGAGATGCGCACCATGACCAGCCGCGGGTTGATCGCCAACAACTGCTCGGGCGACATGCCCCAGCCTTCCAAGGTGCCGGGGCGAAAGTTCTCGATCAGCACATCGGCCTGCGCAATCAAGTCGCGCGCCAACTGCTGCCCTTCGCCCTGCCGAAGGTCCAGGGCCACCGAGCGCTTGTTGCGGCTCTGCACCTGCCACCACACCGAGGTGCCATCCTTGATCAGCCGCCACTGCCTCAGCGGGTCCCCCGCGCCGGGTGGCTCAATCTTCACCACGTCGGCGCCGAATTCGGCCAGCGTCTTGCCGCAGAAGGGGCCTGCAATCAACTGCCCCATCTCCACCACCTTCACGCCTTGCAGCGCAAGTGGATTGGGCTGGGTGGGCATGGAGGCGTTCATGGTTCAGATCTCGGCAGGGTTCTCGGTGGTTGAGGACACCACGCGCACGGTGGGACGCATGGGTTCGGGTTCGGAATCGAAGCGGTCGAAGCCGCAATAGCACAGGAAGTGGCGGTTGGAGGCGCGGCCAAAGAGCGTCATGCCCAGGCGGCTGGCCAGGTCGTGACCCATCTGCGTGACGCCATTGCGCGAGACGATGATGGGCACGCCCATGTGAGCGGCCTTCATCACCATTTCGCTGGTCAAGCGCCCCGTGGTGTAGAACAGCTTGTCGCTGCCGCCCACGCCATTCAGGGCCATCCAGCCCGCAATGGCGTCGATGGCGTTGTGGCGGCCGACATCCTCCACGAACATCAACAGTTCGGCGCCCTTGAACAAGGCGCAGCCGTGCACGCTGCCCGCGCGGCGGTGCACGCTGTCCTGTTGGCGCATGGTTTCCAGCACCGCATGCAGGGTGGACTGGCGGATGCGCGCCTGTGCTGCATCAGGCAACTCGATGGCTTCCAGACCGGCCATCACGTCGCCGAACACCGTCCCCTGTCCGCAACCGGTGGTGACCACACGCCTGGCGGTGCGGGCTTCAATGTGCTCGATGCCCACGCGGGTGTGGACGGCCGCGGCCGACACGTCCCAGTCGACGGTGATGGACTCGACATCGGCCGGCGACGTGATCAGGCGCTGATTGATGAGGTAGCCCAACACCAGCAGTTCGGGGGCTGAACCCAGCGTCATCAGCGTGACCAGTTCGCGCTTGTCCACGAACACGGTCAAGGGCCGCTCGATGGGAATGGCGATGGTGCGCCGCTGGCCGTATTCGTCCAGGATTTCGATTTCCCGCGTCAGTGCCCCGCCAGCCTTGGTCATGCGCGGCATGGGCGTCGACGTCGGCATGTTGACGAGAGGCGCGTGGTCCGCGGCCGGCGGCGCAGCCGCGCTGTCGAGGGGGTCAGGTGTGGCACCCAGCATGCCTGCATTGTCCTTCAGGCCGCATCGCCCTTGCACCGTGGGGGTTCGGGGACATGGGCAGCCGTGTAGGATGAACTTTTGCACGGAGACCGCAGCATGATCGTCGGCACCGCCGGCCACATTGACCACGGCAAAACCTCGCTGGTGAAGGCACTCACCGGCGTGGATGCCGACCGGCTGAAGGAAGAGAAGGAACGCGGAATCACCGTGGACCTCGGCTTCGCCTATCAGGCCCAGGCCGACGGACAGGTGTTGGGTTTTGTGGACGTACCCGGCCATGAAAAGCTGGTGCGCAACATGTTGGCCGGCGCCACCGGCATCGACTACGCGCTGCTGCTGGTGGCCGCCGACGACGGCCCCATGCCGCAGACGCGCGAACACCTGGCCATCCTGGACCTGCTGGGCCTGCAGCGGGGTGTGGTGGCCTTGAGCAAATGCGACCTGGTGGACGCGGCGCGGCTGTCTCAGGTGGAACAGGATATCCGGGCCTTGCTGCACGGGACCGCGCTGGCCGCGGCCCCCGTGATGCCGGTGTCCAGCGTCAGTGGTCAAGGCTTGGATGCCCTTCGTGAGCACCTGGATGCCGCACGACAGGAATCGCCGGCGCGCGCACTGGACGGCCAATTCCGGCTGTCGGTGGACCGCAGCTTCACGCTTTCGGGCATTGGCACCGTGGTCACGGGCACCGCGGTCAGCGGCCGGGTGCGCGTGGGCGACCGCCTGCGGCTGAGCCCATCGGGCCTTGAAGTGCGGGTACGCGGCCTGCATGCGCAGAACTGCGTGGCCGAAGAAGGCATGGCCGGTCAACGCCTGGCCCTCAACCTGGCCGGTGTGGAAAAGCAGCAGGTGCAGCGCGGGCACTGGCTGCTGGCCGATGCACTGCACGCACCCACGCAAAGGATCGCGGCGCGGCTTCGCCTGCTGCCCTCGGAGGCCAAGGCCCTGGCGCACTGGACGCCGGTGCACCTGCACCTGGGCGCCGAGGACGTGAACGCACGCGTCGCCCTGTTGGAGGGCTCGTCCCTGCAGCCCGGCGGCGATGCGCTGGTGCAATTCGACCTGGACCGCCCCATTGGCGCGCTGCGCGGCGACCGCTTCATCATCCGCGACCAGTCGGCGCTGCGCACGCTGGGTGGTGGCCAGGTGGTCGATCCGTTCCCGCCGCCCACGCGCCGGCACCGCGCCCAACTGGTTCAAAGCCTGCAAGCCATGGAGGCCGCCACGCCGGGCCAGGCGCTGCAGGCCTTGCTGGCGCTGGAATCGCCCTACGGCACCGAGCGCCGCTCGTTCGCCCTGGCATGGAACCTCACAGCGGAAGCCTTGGCGCAGGCCGAACAGCAGGCCGCAGCCACCACCCCACACGACACCGTGGGCGACGGTGAGGCCGCCCTTTGGTTCACCCGCTCGCAGGTCCAGCGCTACCAGGAACGCATCACTGAAGCGCTTGCAGCCCATCATCGGCGCACGCCGGACAGTCAGGGCCTGAGCCAGGAACAGCTCACGCGCCAGGTGCGCGACAAACCCACCGCGGCGGTGTTCGCCTTGCTGCTGGCGCAGTTGGTGCGCGCGGGCACGCTGCGGCGCAATGGCGCGGCGCTGGCCCTGGCCGGCCATGAGGCCACGCTGCAGGGCACGGAAAAGCTGATCTGGGAACGCCTGAAGCCCTGGCTCGATGAAAACGGATTCCTGCCGCCGCGCCTGAGCGAACTGCTGGAGCGCGACCGCACGCTGCGCAAGGACCAGGTGCTGCGCACGCTGCAGCGCCTGCAGCGCATGGGCAAGGTGCACCCGGTGGGCGCAGAGTACTGGTTCCAGACCGAGCAGATGCTGGAACTCAGCCTGCGTGCCAAGGCCCTGGCCGAGGCCGACCCCAATCACCGATTGAACGTGCGGGACCTGAGGGAATCAGTGGGGGTCAGCCGCCATCTTTCAGTGCCTTTGGTAGAGTACTTTGATGAGATCGGCTTGACCGAGCGTGATGCGGTGGGGCGGCACTTCAAGCGTGACCCCCGCAAGATGTTCGGCGGCTGAATACGATTGCCGCAGGAGGCGGATCGTCCCCCGGTGGGGCGTCCGGTCTGCAAAACCGGGTGGGGCTGCTCAGTGGTCCCAGGTGGGTTCGACTCCCACCCACCTCCGCCACCTTGATTGCGCGCATGAAGCCAGAACAATCGGCAGATAGCCCGGTACAACACGCGGCTGAAAAAGTGGTCGCCCAACGGCCCCCGTCCATGGACCGCCTGCTTGAGCGCCCCGCCTTGCGGGCCCTGCAGAGCAGCCATGGCCGGCAGGCCACGCTCAACGCCGCCCGCGCCGCGCTTGAAGCCTGGCGAACCACGGCCGCTGCCAGCGGCTCACCGTTTGAGCCTGAGGCCTTCGACAAGACGGTAGATGCCGCACTCGAACGTGAGGCCCGCGCGGCCTTGCGTCCGGTGATCAACCTCACCGGCACGGTGTTGCACACCAACCTGGGCCGCGCGGTGATGGCGCCCGAGGCCATCGAGGCCGTGACGTCCGTGATGCGGGGCTACAGCAATCTGGAATTCAACCTGGGCCGTGGTGCGCGCGGCGACCGCGATGACCACATCGAAGGCCTGCTGCGCGAATTCACCGGGGCCGAGGCCGCCACAGCCGTCAACAACAACGCCGCCGCGGTGATGCTGGTGCTCAGCGCACTGGCCGAGAAGAAGGAAGTGCCGGTTTCGCGCGGTGAACTGGTGGAGATTGGCGGGGCCTTTCGCATCCCGGACATCATGCGCCGCGCCGGCTGCAAGCTGGTGGAGGTGGGCACCACCAACCGCACCCACCTGCGTGACTTCGAAGAAGTGCTGGGCCCCAAGACGGGCATGGTGATGAAGGTGCACACCAGCAACTACCAGGTGCAGGGCTTCACCGCCGCGGTGCCCCCGGCGGAGTTGGCGGCGTTGTGCCACAGCCGGGGCATCCCGTTCTCTGAAGACCTGGGCGCGGGCACGCTGGTGGACCTCACGCGTTGGGGGTTGCCGCATGAACCCACTCCGGCCGAATCGGTGGCCAATGGCGTGGATGTGGTGACCTTCAGCGGCGACAAGCTGCTGGGCGGCCCGCAGTCCGGGCTGATCGTGGGCCGCAAGGACCTGATTGCCCGCATCAAAAAGTGTCCGCTCAAGCGTTCGCTGCGCCTGGACAAGATGACGATTGCGGCGCTGGAAGCCACGCTGCGCCTGTACCGCGACCCCGACCGGCTCTCGCAGCGCCTTCCAGCCCTGCGCCTGCTCACGCGGCCGCACGCCGAGATCAAGGCCCAGGCCATGCGCCTGCAGCCGGCGGTTCAACAGGCCTTCGGCAACAGCGCGGTGGTGAGCGTGATGGACTGCCGCAGCCAGATTGGCAGCGGCTCATTGCCGGTGGACCGGCTCGAAAGCGCAGGCCTTTCGATTGCATCTCCCACCGGCGGCAAGCGAACCGGTGCCTTCCCGGAACGGATGGCCAAGTTGCTGCGTGAGCGGCCTGTGCCCATCATCGGCCGCATCGAAGACGGCGAGCTCAGGTTGGATCTGCGCTGCCTGGACGGCGCGGAAACGGAACAACGGTTCCTGGAGCAGTTGACGGGCTTGATGCAAGAGCCGGCCCGCTGACGAGCGGCGTGGCCACGTCTGCGTTCACATCCGCATAAACGGGCTCGACGTGGAGCACATGCACGACCTCGGCCGTGCTGCCGGGCTCTGCAAGTTGAACGGCGGGCTCCGCTTCGAGAATGGTTGTCTCGCTCGCGTTCAGCTCAGCCTCGGGGGTCTGGGCCTCACCTGAAACCGGCGCAGCATCAGCCACGGGCTCTTCCGCCACTACCGCGGGTGGCAGCGGGTCCGGCGCCGGCAGGTCCTGTTCCTTGAGCTCATCATCGATCAGGCCCAAGGCGCGGGCCTGCACCAGTGTCTTCATCACCGCCACCGGCAAGGGGTTGGGCGTGTTGTAGTCGTCGATGTACACATCCAGACCATCCATCACATTGAAGTGCGGGTCGGAGTGGAACATCTTCTTGAACGCGGCATTGCGCACCTGCGGGTCCACATCGCGGGCCACGAAGGCCCGGTAGTCGGACGAGGCGTCCAGGTTCTCCACATCGCTGAGGGTGGGGCGAGGGGCCTCCTCAACAGCCATTGGGGAACCCTGCGCGGGCACCGATTGGGCGGCTGGCATGCCGGCGGCAGCACCGGTCAAACCCGTTGCATTCGCGGCGACGCCTGGGCTTGAAGGAGTAGCGGGGCGGGCCGCCGCCGCAGTCGCGGCAGTCGCGGCTCCTGTCTCTGGGGCCGCAGCCGCAGGCCCACCCTGCTGCACCTGCGCCTTCCGCCGCGACCAACGCGACAGGAATCCGCTTTCAGTGCCTTCTTCTTTGCTCATCGTCCTGTTCAAGCAATATGCGCCGTGTCCCGCCGAAGGCTCAACCCTCGTCGCCAGAGTCCGGCGCACCCGGCTGCCAGCGGCGCGCGTGACGCTCGCGTTCTTCCGGACTCAGGAAGGACATCGCGCGAACCTTGCGCTTTTCGTCCGGGACGAAATGGCGATTGGTGTAGTCCTGCAGCCACTCGCACAGCTCAGGCGCCAGGGGCACGCTTTCCACCTGTTCACCTGCGAAGAGGCGCCGGTCCGCTTCGATGTAGGAGACGCTGGCTGCCGTCACTTCCATCATCGACGGATCATCATCCACGGGTCGGTAGGAAACGAACCAACAGGGGTTGCCCGAAGTCAGATTCAGGAAGTAGCCCTTGCACTCGTCCGTGAAGAGCTCAAGCGAGAAGCCGGGATACAGCCAGCGCGAAACCTTGCCATCGTCGAACACCATGCGCGGCTGCGTTCCAAAAGCCGCTTCGGCCGGCACCACCTCCAGCACGCGGAATGACCAGTCCTGCCAGGCGTTGGGCTGAGCGGTACGCTCCAGCACAACGGCCACGTCGATGCGTGGCCGTGGGGTGCCGGGGGTGGTGGCCACCCCCGAAGGTGCGCTGCAATCGTGCAAAGCGGCGGTCGTCAGGACTTCTTGGGCGCTGCGGCAGCAGCGGGAGCGGCGGCCGCCGGGGCACCCGCGGCGGGCTTGGCACCCGCGGCCGGTGCAGCCGCAGCCGCCGGGGCCGCTGCCACGGCTGGCGTGTACACGAAGGGGCCGGGGTCTGCACAAGGCGGCGTGGCTGTCGGGTTGACCGGCTTGCCCGCCTTCTTCTGTGCAGCCGCATATTTCGCCGCCACGTCGTTCATCGACAGGCACAGCTTGTAGTCGGCCACCTTGTTGCCATGAGCCGTCTTGGCGGCAGTCTCGGCCGCCTTGGCCTTGGCCTCGTCGCTGGGCGGCGGCAGCTTGGCCGCGGCGTGGCCAGCCAAGGCCGCTGCACTGATGACCAGCAGGGACTTGAAGAATGTCGAAGACTTCATTCGGTGTTGCTCCTCAATCCGTTTCAGGCCGTGGGCTTGGCCACCGCTTGACCACTGCCCTCGGGCGGGGTGCGCTGAGCGGGGATCTTGCCAGCCTTGATGTCGTTGTACCAAAGCTCGTGGTGCTCCTTGGCCCAGGCCTCGTCCACATAGCCGGTGCGCATGGCCTTGTAGGCGCCATCCATGCCCAGTGTGCCGATGTAGATGTGGCCGGCGAACATGGCCATCATCAGAACCGTGGCCACGCCGTGCACCATGTGGGCCACCTGCATGTCGGTACGCAGGTACTGAAGACCCGGGATCACCTTGTCCAGCCACAGACCGGACACCACCACGATGGCGCCCAGGAAGAACACACCTGCCCAGAACACGAGCTTCTCGGCTGCGTTGAAGCGGTGCGAGGGTACTTCCCTCTCACTCATGAGGCCGCCGCCCTTGAGCAGCCAGTTCAGGTCACCCTTGGCAGGCCAGTTGTCCTTCAGGAAGGTGAAGAACACGATGACCAAGGACACCGCGAACAGCGGCCCGGCGAAATTGTGGGCGTTCTTCAGCAGGTAGGACAGCCAGCCAAACAGCGTGCTGCCGATGATGGGCAGCAGGAAGTACTTGCCCCACGCCATGACGATGCCCGAGATGGCCAGGGTCACGAAGGCGATGGCATTGGTCCAGTGGGCCGCGCGCTCAAACGGGGTGAAGCGCTCGATCACACGCCCAGTGTCGGAGCTGTGGCCGCCGAGCTTGCCCACACGCCAGTAGAAC
Source organism: Rubrivivax sp. (assembly GCA_027487995.1). Lineage (GTDB taxonomy): Bacteria > Pseudomonadota > Gammaproteobacteria > Burkholderiales > Burkholderiaceae_C > RFTU01. Next base: position 9,739 of record JAIYCN010000078.1, read on the forward strand.
AGCGCAATGGCCAAGCCCACGATGAACAACAGCGATCCACCATACGGGATGATGATCTTGTTGCGCACCTGGCGCCAGGCTTCGCCGGCGTTGGTGTAGTCCGACCCCGGGTACTGGGTGAACTTCTGGACCAGCACGCCCATTTCAGAACCTGGCAGCGAGGTTGTGCCTGGCGTGGAGCCGGAATCGTGCACACCGCGCCAGAAAGGCGCGTTGTTGCCCGGCTGCGTCTTGGCGCGCTCAGCGGTGTTCTCGCTGGGCTTGGGTTCGGCCGGGGCCACGAAGCCCGCAGGCGGGCCACTCTTTTCAGGCGCCGCCGCAGCGGGAGCCGTCTGTGCCCATGCGTTGCCGGCTGCGGCTGCACACAGCGCCACTCCTGCCAGCCACGCACGAAGCGTCGTCAAGGAGGAAGACAAACTCGTCATCACCACTCCATCAAATTGGTCGGGGCCCGCGTGCCGCTTCATCACGCCACGCGATGAAGCAGCGGCGAGCCCCGGAACAGGTCATCAACGCTGGTATTCGTTTTGACCCTTGTTGCGCTCGCGCATCTGCCCTTCCCAGCTCACCTTGTCACCGGCCTTCCAGCCTTGCTCGGTGTAGCCCTTCACGGTAGATCCGCTGTACGCGGTGGCGTCGACCTTGCGCTGGGTGGCGGTCTGCGGCTTTTCACCGCAGGCCGACAGGCCCAGCACCGAGGCCAGCACCACCGAGCCGACCATCAGGCCGCGCGCGCTCATGCCTTGCTCCCTTCGGCAGGCTTGCCCCCGGTGGGCTTGCCATAGGCCGTGCCCCATCCCCACACTTCCGAGCCCTTGCCGCGAGACAGCACGCGGGTGCGGAAGATGTCGGCCACGACGTCGCCGTCGCCGCCCAACAGGGCTTTGGTGGAGCACATCTCAGCGCAGATGGGCAGCTTGCCTTCGGCCAGGCGGTTGCGACCGTACTTGTCGTTCTCCGCAGCCGAGCCGTTGGCCTCGGGGCCACCGGCGCAGAAGGTGCACTTGTCCATCTTGCCGCGCAGGCCGAAGGTGCCGTTGGTCGGGAACTGCGGCGCACCGAAGGGGCATGCGTAGCTGCAATAGCCGCAGCCGATGCACACATCCTTGTCGTGCAGCACCACACCGTCTTCGGTGCGGTAGAAGCAGTCCACCGGGCACACGGCCATGCAAGGCGCATCACTGCAGTGCATGCAGGCCACCGAGATGCTGCGCTCCTGACCGACCACGCCGTCGTTGAGGGTGACCACGCGGCGGCGGTTCACACCCCAAGGAACATCGTGCTCGGCCTTGCAGGCCGTGACGCAACCGTTGCACTCAATGCAGCGCTCGGCGTCACATATGAACTTCATTCGTGCCATACATGAACTCCTTAGGCGACCTTCTCGACCTGGCAGACCGTGGTCTTGGTCTCCTGCATCATGGTCACGATGTCGTAACCATAGGTGGTGCCGGTGTTGACGGCCTCACCCCGCACGATCGGCGCTGCGCCAGCCGGGTAGTAGTTCTTCATGTCCACGCCCTGCCATGAACCCGCGAAGTGGTACGGCATGAACGTGGTCGTCTTGTCGACCCGCTCGGTCAGCATGGCGCGCACCTTCAGCTTGGCGCCGGTGGGCATGGTCACCCACACCCATTCGCCATTGCGGATGCCACGGTCATGCGCTGCAGCCGGGTTGATCTCGATGAACATCTCCTGCTGCAGTTCCGCCAGGTAGCGGTTCGAACGGGTCTCGTCGCCGCCGCCCTCGTACTCGACCAGGCGGCCGGAGGTGAGGATGAGCGGGAACTGCTTGCCCACGTCCTTGTTCTTCTCCTGCACGCTCTTGTAGAGGATGGGCAGACGCCAGCGGTTGGCCTGGTCGGCGTGGGTGGGGTACTTCTCCACCAGTTCCGGCCGCGTCGAGAACAGGGGTTCACGATGCTGCGGAATCGGATCGGGGAAGTTCCACACGATGGCACGTGCCTTGGCGTTTCCGAACACATGGGCGCCATGGTTCTTCATCGTCACACGCACGATGCCGCCGGACAGGTCGGTCTTCCAGTTCTTGCCTTCCGCGGCCTTCTTCTCGGCCTCGGTCAACTCATCCCACCAGCCCAACTTCTTGAGCAGCAGGTGGTCGATCTCGGGGTAGCCCGTGGTGATGTCCGAACCCTTGGAGTGCGAGCCGTCGGCCGCCAACAAGGACTGGCCATCGCGCTCCACGCCGAAGTTGGCGCGGAAGCAGCCACCGCCTTCCCACACATGCTGGTTGTTGTTGTACAGGATGTGCGTGCCCGGGTGCTTCATCTCGGGCGTGCCCCAGCAGGGCCAGGGCAGACCGAAGTGTTCGCCGTCCAGGTTGTAGCCGGTTTCCTTGTCGATGCCGCCCTTGGCCTTGAGCGTGGTCGGGTCGAACACATGCATGTTGCGCATGTGCGCCTTGATGCGCTCCGGGCTCTGGCCGGTGTAACCAATGGTCCACACGCCACGGTTGATCTCGCGCAGGATGTCTTCCGGCACGGGTTCTTCCTGGCCCTTGATGGTCTGCATCTTGTAGTTCTTCACCAGCTGCTCGCCGAAGCCCAGCTTCTTGGCCAGTTGGTAAAGAATCATGTGGTCGCTGCGCGATTCGTACAGCGGGTCCATCACCTTCTCGCGCCACTGGATGGAGCGGTTGGAGGCGGTCACGGAACCACTGGTTTCGAACTGCGTGCAAGCCGGCAGCAGATACACCGTGCGGTTGGGGTTCAGGTCCTCAGCCTTGCCCGGCATCGCGGCCATGGCCGCTGTTGCCGAGGGGAAGGGATCGACCACCACCAGCATGTCGAGCTTGTCCAAGGCACGCTTCAACTCCAGACCGCGGGTCTGGGAGTTGGGCGCATGGCCCCAGTAGAACATCGCCCGAAGGTTGCTCGGCTGGTCAATGACTTCGTTCTTCTCAAGCACGCCGTCGAACCAACGGGAGATGGTCAAGCCAGGCTTGTTCATCATGCCCGCGGCGTAGCGGCCCTTGATCCAGTCGAAGTCCACGCCCCACACGGATGCGTAGTGCTTGAATGCACCGTCGGCGATGCCGTAGTAGCCGGGCAGCGAGTCGGGGTTCATGCCGACGTCGGTGATGCCCTGCACGTTGCAGTGGCCGCGGAAGATGTTCGCGCCGCCGCCGCTCACGCCGATGTTGCCCAGGGCCAGCTGCAGCAGGCAGGACACGCGCACCTTGGCATTGCCGATGGTGGACTGCGTGTGACCCACGCACCACACCAGCGTGCTGGGGCGGTTCTCGGCCATGGTCTTGGCGACCTGGTAGCACTCGTCCTCTGTGACGCCGGAGGCCTCGAAGACCTTCTCGGGCGACCACTTGGCCAGCACTTCCTCGCGGACCTTCTCCATACCCCAGACACGGTCGTTGAGGTACTTCTTGTCTTCCCAGCCGTTCTTGAAGATGTGCCACATCACCCCGTACAGGAACGGGATGTCAGCGCCGGAGCGCATGCGCACGTATTGATCGGCCTTGGCAGCCGTGCGGGTGAATCGCGGATCCACCACGATCACCTTGCAGCCCTTTTCCTTGGCATGCATCGTGTGCAGCACGCTCACCGGATGTGCCTCGGCCGCATTCGAGCCGATGTACATCGCCGCCTTGCTGTTGCGCATGTCGTTGTACGAGTTGGTCATCGCACCGTATCCCCACGTATTCGCCACACCGGCGACAGTAGTGGAGTGGCATATTCGTGCCTGGTGGTCTGTATTGTTCGACCCCCAGAACGACATCCACTTGCGCATCAGATAACCCTGCTCGTTATTGCTCTTGCAGGAGCCCACGATGAACAGGGAATCCGGACCGCTCTCTTCACGCAACTTGAGCAGCTTGCCGCTGATCTCGTCGAGGGCCTGGTCCCAGCTGATGCGCTGGTACTTGCCGTCGACGAGCTTCATCGGATACTTCAGGCGGTATTCGCCGTGCGCGTTGTCGCGCACTGCCGCACCCTTGGCGCAATGCGAGCCCAGGTTGATGGGCGAGTCGAACACCGGCTCCTGGCGGACCCAGACGCCGTTCTCGACCACCGCATCAATGGCACATCCCACCGAGCAGTGGGTGCACACCGTGCGCTTGACCTCGATCTTCTTGCCGTCCGAAGGGGCCGCTGCCGTTTGGGCATCGGCCTTCTTCACCAAGGTGAGCTGCGAGGCCGCAAGGCCTGCGCCCACGCCGAGCCCGGAACGGCGCAGAAAGGCGCGCCGGTCCATGGTCGGCATGGCGCGGGAGATGCCCCGCGCCAAACTGTCGACGAGTCCCCGGGACGGCGGCGCCGCTCCGGTCTCGGTCGACCTGCGTGTCAACAACATGAAAACCTCCTGTTGGACAACCGGTTGATGAAAAGGGTGACTCGCCGACGCCTTAGACGCGGGCGGTGCTGTAGTAACGCTTGATGTGCTCGGTCAGGCGGTAGCCCGACTCGTCCTGCTGAGGCTGCTCGGCCGGGGCTGCAGCGGTCTGCTGCGGCGCCGTGACCAAGCCCGAGGACGCCACAGCTGCGACCGCAGCCACAGCCCCCACCGCACCGGCACCGGCCAGCGCCTTGCGGCGAGAGAGCACTTGTTCAGAAGCTGGTTTCATGAAACCTCCATTCAATCCAGCACGGGTTGGGCACGCACACGTGTGCTCGCCCGTGCATAGGGGTGTATTGGCGCGAAATTGCAAAAGTGCGGCAATGCGGGACAGCCCTGATCGGAATTGCCATTTTTGCGTACGCGTTGCGACATTTTGTCGGCACCAAATTGGTGCATCAAAGAATTCCCTGTCGAACATGGCTCTCTGGGTCCGGGCCTGCGCAACCCAAGCCGCCTTCCTACAATGCCGCCCCACCATGAGTCTGCAGTCGAGCCCCCTGGAAACCCTGCCCCCCGGAACTTGGGCTTGGGCCTCTGTCCTCGTGGTTGACGACGAACCCGGCATGGTGCACTTCCTGTCCCGCACCCTGCAGCCCCTGGTCGGCCAGTTGCACGCTTGCCACAGTGCCGAGGACGCCGCCGTGCTGGTGGAACAACACCGGTTCGATCTGGTCATCCTGGACATCTCCTTGCCCGGGCAAAGCGGTCTGGACTGGCTGCAGGCCCTGCGCCAGGCCGGGCGCACTTTCGAAGTGGTGCTCATCACCGCCTTTGCCGACGTCGACTCGGCCATCACCGCGCTTCGAGCCGGGGCCAGCGACTTCATCCTCAAGCCATTCCGCATACCGCAGGTTCTCAATTCCGTGCGGCAGTGTCTGGAGCGGGCGCAACTCAAGCGCGAGAACTTCCTTCTGCGCCGCAACCTCGAACAGCGTGCCCCCACGCCGGGCGCCCTCATCGGCTCATCCCTCGTCATCCGCGGCCTGCAGGAAGCCATCCGGCGGACCGCTGCCGTGGACAGCACTGTGCTGCTCACCGGCGAAAGCGGGACCGGCAAGGAATTGGCGGCGTTGGCCTTGCACCACGGCAGCCGCCGCGCCGCGGGCCCTTTCGTGCCGGTGAACTGCGCCACTTTGTCGGGCGAGCAGGCCGAAGCGGAACTCTTCGGAAGCACCGGTCGGGATGGTCTTTTCGTCTACGCACAAGGCGGCACGCTGTTTCTCGACGAGGTGGCCGAGTTGCCGCTGGCCCAACAAGCCAGCCTGTTGAGGGCCTTGGAAGAACGCCGCGTTAGGCCCATCGGCAGCCGGCAGGAAGTCCCGGTGGATGTGCGCATCTTGGCCGCCACGAACAAGCCCCTGGCCGCGGAGGTGGCCGCCTCGCGGTTCCGCGCGGACCTGTTCTACCGCCTGCAGGTGGTGGAAATCCGTGTGGCCCCGCTTCGCGCGCACAAGGAAGACATCGAGGAACTGGTGCCGCATTTCATCGAGGTGCTGTGCGCACGCCTGGGCCTGCCGCCCATCGAGCTCAGCCCGCAGGAACTGCAGTTCCTGAAGGCCTATGACTGGCCAGGCAATGTCCGCGAATTGCGCAATTTCATCGAGCGCTCCATCATCCTGGGCTCGCTCAATGTGTCCGCGCTGTATCCGCCGATGCCCCGAGCATTGGAGGGCACGGTCCAGGATTCGGGCCTCGCCATGGGGTGGGCGGGCACCACCGCCCAGGGCGGGTCGGCTCATGGCAACAGCGCGCCCGTCCTTGCGTCGAATGACCGCGACGCACCGGTGACAGATCTCTCCACGATGGAGCGTCGCCACATCGAGGCCACACTGGCATCAGTGGGTGGCGACAAGACGCGCGCGGCGCAATTGCTGGGCATTTCGCGCCGCACGCTGGAACGCCGCGTGGCCGAGTGGGCCGCTCAGCGGGCCTGAGCAAGAACCGCCGGCATGCGCGTGTTTCCCTTGATCGTCGGCGCCGTGACGAGGTTGGCAGGTTGATGCTCGCCACCGGCCCCTCCATCCGGCGCAAGCTGCTCGGTCTTGTGCTGCTGCCCTTGGTGGGCGTGCTGCCCGTGCTGGGCATCATCCTGCTGTGGTGGGGCGACTCCGCCATCGACGAACTGCTGCGGACCAAGGTGCGCAGCGACTTGGCCGTGGCACACGGCTACATGGAACGCGTGATGGGCGAAGTGGGCACGGGTGCGACCACCGTTGCCGAATCACACGGGCTTCGGCGTGCGCTTCAGCGGCGTGATGCGATCGCTGTGCAGAGCCTTCTGGCGAACTACCGTGAACGGGCCGGCCTGACCTATCTGAACTGGCGCGCACCGGACGGCTCCTTGTTGGTGGCGCACTGGGGCCCGCTGGACGAGACGCGCTTCAATGAGCCCACTGCCCTGCCCGGACGCCGAGCAGGCTGGCCGGACGCCACCGCCTTGAATCCGCCCGTCTCGCCGTTGGCAGCACCTGCATTCGCGCTGGGTGCCGCACGCTCACAGGCCCATGTGATGGTGATGGACGGGCTGGAATTCGCGCAGCTCGCCCCGCAGTCCCAAGACCATGTGGCCGTGCCCATCCTCCCCACGGACGGTGCACGCCAAGCCAGACGCACGGTGGAAGACCGCGCCATGGTGCTCACCGCCAGCTCTCCGGTGGTCGATGAACGGGGTGTCCTGCTCGGGCATGTCCAAGCCGGCGTTCTGCTCAACCGCAACCTGGCGTTCATCGACCGAATCAATGACATCGTGTACCCGGAGGGGTCGCTGCCCTACGGCAGCCAGGGCACAGCCACGCTGTTTCTTGACGATGTGCGCATCAGCACCAACGTACGCCTGTTCGCGCAGGACCCCAATGCCGGTGAAGGTGCAGCCACACGCGCCATCGGCACCCGGGTGTCGGATTCGGTGCATGCAGCCGTGCTGGACCAGGGACGCACCTGGTTGGACCGCGCCTTCGTGGTGAAGGAGTGGTACGTGTCGGCCTACATGCCCATTGCCGACCACCGAGGGCAGCGGGTGGGCATGCTCTACGTGGGCTTCCTGGAGCGACCCTTCACGGTGCTGAAGTACCTGGCCCTGGCGGCCATCGGGGCCGTGTTCTTCAGCGTGATGGTGGGCGCGGCCTGGTTGAGCCTGCGCGCGGCGCGCAGCATCTTCCGGCCGGTGGAACAGATGGAGCTGGCCATGCGCACCTACCAGGCCGGCGACACGCAGGCCCGCGTGGGCAACCTGGGCAGCGCCGACGAGCTGGGCCATCTGGCCAGGGGCCTGGACGAGTTGCTCACCGCGATCTCGGAAAAGACCCACGCGCTGCAGGAATGGAACGCAGTATTGGATGCGCGCGTGGCCGAGCGCACGGCCGAGCTGCAGACCGCGCAACAGCAACTCATGCGCTCGGAAAAACTGGCCGTGATCGGCCAGCTCACCGCCGGCATGGCGCACGAGATCAATAACCCCATTGCGGTGATCCAGGGCAACCTGGACCTGCTGCGGCACACCCTGGGTCCCCGCGCGCACGACGTGCAGACCGAGCTGGACCTGGCGCAGCAGCAGATCGAGCGCATGCGCCTCATCGTCACTCAGATGCTGCAGTTCGCGCGTCCCGGAGACTTCGCCGGCTATGTGGAAGCGGTGGACCCGGCGCAGGTGCTGCGCGACAGCCTGGTGCTCACGGACCACGCCATCCGACAACGGCGCATTCGGGTGGAAAACGAGTTCACCCCAGGCCTGCGCGCCGCCATCAACCGGCAGGAACTGCAGCAGGTGGTGGTGAACCTGGTGATGAATGCCGTGCACGCCATGCCCGAGGGCGGCGTGATGAGCCTGTCATGCCGATCACAAGCCCTGGAAGACGGCTCGGCCGGCGTGGTGCTGGCCGTGGCCGACCAGGGGCCCGGTCTTCCAGACTCGGTGAAGGGCGGCCTCTTCCAGCCCTTCGTCACCCACAAGAAGGACGGCACGGGGCTGGGCTTGTGGATCAGCCGCAGCATCGTGGAGCGCTACGGTGGCGACATTCGCGCGGCCAATCGGGCGCCGCATCAAGGCGGCGGAGCGGAATTCACCGTGTGGCTGAAGGCGCAAGGAAGCACGGCCGTGGCGTGATAAGCGCGCAGCCCCTGCAGCCCCTTATTCCAACAAGTCGAAGCCTTGGGTCTCCACCTGTATGAACGCGCGGGTGAAGTCTGCCAGTCGTGCATAGGCCTGCGCGCGGGGGTGCGCGTTGACGGCGTCGCACAGGGCCTCCACCCAGGTCTGCACGTGGCTGCGGAAGAACCGGCGTTGGCGCTCCAGGTTGCAGATGACGATGTCGTCCCCGGCAATCAGGTAGCGCATCACCTCGAAGACAAAGGCAATGTGGTCCTCGGTCTCGCCCTTGCCTTCGTCCTTGGCCAGGCCCAGTTCGGTCAGGTCCTCGCGCAAGGTCGCCAGCGGCTTGTCGTTGAGGAAGCCGCTGAGGTAGTAGGACCCGTAGAGGAACACATCGGGCCGGCCCACACCGTGAAACAGCGCATCGTATTCACGCGCGATGCTGCTGCGGTCATGCTCACGGAAGGCTGCCACCAAGGTCTCCCAAGGGGCTTCCAGAAAAGCGCCTGACTGCGGTGCTTGCGTGACGGCCACCTTGAACTGCTCCATGAGTTCATCGTCGGGTGGCGCGAACCACAACCGCGCCAGAAGGCCATAGGCCTCGGCACGGGCGAGTTCCTCGCCATCGTCCATGGTGGCAAAGCTCAGGGCGCGGATTTCGTCGGAGTTCATGGCTTCACAGGTCGGTGATCCGCACTTCGTTGGGATTGGTGTGCAGGTCGATCACGCGGCAGTCGCCGCACATCTTCAAACGGTCGGCACCCGCGCCGGCAAAGGCCGGATGGCTGGCCAGCTTGGCCACCATCGACTCGATGGCGCGCAACGTGCCGAAGGGCTTGGAACAACGGATGCAGCGGAAGGGCTCCACCTCGTGCAGCACGCGCAACTGCTTGCGGGCCTTGCCTTCGTCGGCCAACCACAGCCGCGGCTGCAGGCTGATGGCGTTTTCCGGGCAGGTGGTCTCGCACAGGCCGCACTGCACGCAGTTCTTTTCCACGAAGCGCAGCTGCGGCTTCTCGGGGTTGTCGGCCAATGCACTCTGCGGGCAGGCCCCCACGCATGAGAGGCACAGCGTGCAGGCCTCAGTGTTGACCACCAGCGTGCCGAAGGGCGAGGAGCCGAAGGTCTGGCCGCCCGGCAGCGCAATGGCCTCCGGCTTGGCGGCGGCACCCGCCATCAGATGGTCGATGCACAGCTCCAGCGTGGCGCGTTTTTCAGGCAACACGGTGAAGGTGGCGGGCTTGAGTGCGGGCGGCAGCGGCGCGCGGTCGCGCGTGTGGTCCGCGACGATGGCCGCCAGACCGCGGTCCAGCTCGGCCAGGCGCTCCAGGGGTGCGCCTGACGCAGGCGGCTGCACACCAGATGGTGCATGCAACGGAGACGCGGCGTCCAACAGCCGTACGCCCTCGCCCGCGTAGCCCAGGCCTTGCCAAAGGGCTCGCGCCAACGCTGCTTGTTCCTGCAGGGCCAGGCGGTAGTCGGGCGCCTCTTCGCCCGTCAGCATCACCACCACCTCGGCCGCGCCCCAGCACAGGGCCGACAGCCAGATGTCAAGGCCCGTGCTGGCCGTGTGCCACACGCCCACGGGCAGTACGCGCGCCGGCAGGCCGCGCAGCACCTGACCATCCGCACCACGGCGGCCCAGACGAGAAGCCCGGGCAAGTTCTTCGATCAGGGCTGTGCCCTGCTCTTGGCTGTGGATCAGCACGATGGGCGCGCCGGGACGCTCAAGGCCGGACGCTGCGCGCCACGCCTGCAGCATGGTGCGGATGCGTCCGCCCATTTCCGGCGCCGTGGGCGTTTGGTAGCTGAGCGCACCGGTGGGGCACACGGTGGTACAGGCGCCACAGCCCACACACAGGAAGGGCTCCACCACAATGCCGCCGCCCTGCCCGCCGACCACATGCTGTGCATCAGGGCGGCGCGCCTTGGCCACGGCAGAGGTCTTGCCCTTGAGTGACCCATCGCTGCGCACGGCCTTGGCCGAGCACACGTCGATGCAGGCCGTGCAACCGGTCTTCTCGTTTCGGCTGTGCGCGCACAGCTTCTGTTTGTATTGGAAGAACTTGGGCTTGTCGAACTCGCCCACCAGTTCACGCAACTGCGTCACCGCGTCCCACAGCGCCTCTTGCCCAGCCGTGGGCGGCACATGGCGGTAGCCCTGCGGCCACTGGTGCTGGGTGAAGGCGGGCTCTTCCCGCAGGTCCAGGATCAGGTCGAAGCGGCCTTCATCGGCCTTTGCTTCACGCTGGAAATCAATGGCCCCCGCGGCCTCGCACACGCGCACGCAGGCGCGGTGGCTCTTGCAACGGCTGAGGTCGATCTGGTAGTCCAGGCCGATGGCCCCCTCGGGGCAGACTTCCAGACACGCATTGCAGCGGGTGCACAGGTCCAGGTCGATGGGGTTGGCGCTTTCCCACTGCACTTCGAACTGGCCCAGCCAGCCGGTGATGCGCGTGGGCGTACCGGCGTGAACCAGGCGATCACGCCGCTGGGCCACGCCGGTGGCGCTGCGGCCACCCCCCTGCGGGGTGCACAGCAGTTCCACATCCAGGCGGTCCTGCAGGCGCAGGGCGGCAGCCTCGGCGCGGTCGGCTGGGCCGATCACCAAGGCGCGGCCTTGCGAACGGTACGTCACCACGGGCACCGGGTCCGGGTCAGGCCGTTGGGCTGCGGCAATCAGCGCGGCCAACTTGGGCAACACCGCCGCAGCCGCAGCCGGCTCACCGGTGGCCGAGGAACGGCTCCAACCCGCGTTTTCGCGGATGTTCACGAAGCGAATCGGGCGCTCCTGAACCGAGCGCGCCCCTTCGGTCTGCTCATTGAGTTCCAGGAACAGGCGCTGCTCCTGCGTGCAGGCCACGAGCAGGTCGTCGCCGCCCTTGGCCGCTTTTTGAAATGCCGGCGCCTCGCGCCGGCACAGCAAGGTGTGCACGGTCTGCAGGCCGTCGGTGTCCACGCCGGGCACCTGTTCCAGGGCCGCCGCCAGGGCAGGCCCGTCCAGGTTCATCGTGCGGTTGCAATCGCAAATCAGGGTCTTCATGTCGTCATGTCCACGTCCAGGCCCTGCGCGCACCACCAATGGGGACCCAGCGGATGGGCGCGCTGCGCATCAAGCCACCGGACTGTGCCCTAGGTGTTCTTGGAAATTGAAATGGTCGGGAACTTCGAGGAGAAGTCCTTCGCCTTGGCCGCCACCTTCACCGCCACGGTGCGGGCCACGCCTTTGTACAGGGCCGCAATCTCACCGTCGGGGTCGCTGACCACGCTGGGGCGCCCGGCATCGGCCTGCACACGAATCGACAGGTTCAGCGGCAGCGCGCCCAGATAGTCCACGCCATATTCGGCCGCCATCTTCTTGCCGCCATCGGCGCCAAAGATGTGCTCGGCATGGCCGCACTTCTCGCACACATGCACGGCCATGTTCTCCACCACGCCCAGGATGGGCACGCCCACCTTCTCGAACATCTTCAGGCCCTTGCGGGCGTCCAACAGCGCAATGTCCTGCGGCGTGGTGACGATGACCGCGCCCGTCAGCGGCACGCGCTGGCTCAGTGTGAGCTGAATGTCGCCCGTGCCCGGGGGCATGTCCACCAACAGGTAGTCGAGGTCGCCCCAGTTCGTTTGGCGCAGCAGTTGTTCCAGCGCCTGCGTGGCCATGGGGCCGCGCCAGATCATGGGGTTGTCGGCATCCACCAAAAAACCGATGGACATCACCTGCACGCCGTAGTTCTCCAGCGGCTCCATCGATTTTCCGTCGGCGCTTTCGGGGCGGCCCTCAATGCCCATCATCATGGGCTGACTGGGGCCGTAGATGTCCGCATCCAGAATGCCCACGCGCGCGCCTTCTGCCGCCAGGGCCAGGGCCAGGTTGACCGTGGTGGTGCTCTTGCCCACCCCGCCCTTACCGGAGGCCACGGCAATCACGTTGCGCACGCCATTGATGAGCTGAACGCCGCGCTGCACGGCGTGCGCCACCACCTTCGTGGTGATGTTCGCGCTGACGTTCTCCACGCCGGCCACGGTGCGTGCGGCGGCAATCAAGGCCTTGCGCAAGGCGGGAATTTGGCTCTTGGCCGGGTAGCCCAACTCCACGTCGAAGGAGACGTCGCCGCCTTCGGCGCGCAGGTTCTTCACTTGCTTGCCCGTCACGAAGTCCTTGCCGGTGTTGGGGTCGACAACGGTCTTGAGGGCTTCCTGGACAGCCTGGACAAGGGCGGAATCGGTGGCGGACATAGGAACAGCAATTCAGAAGTAAACCGGCAATGGTAGCGGTTTGGGGGCGGTCACTAGAATTTGGGCCTATGACCCGCAAGCTCTTCGTCACCGCCGCCCTGCCCTACGCCAACGGGCCCTTCCACATTGGCCACATGATGGAGTACATCCAGGCCGACACCTGGGTGCGGGCGCAGCGCATGATGGGCGCGCAGGTCGACTTCGTCTGCGCGGACGACGCGCACGGCGCGCCGATCATGATTGCGGCCGACAAGGCGGGCAAGACGCCGCAACAGTACGTGGCCGACATTGCCGCGGGCCGGCCGCGCTACCTGCAGGGCTTTCACATCCAGTTCGACAACTGGCACAGCACCGACGCCCCGGAAAACCACGCGCTGGCCCAGTCCATCTACCGCGCGCTCAAGGCCAATGGCCTCATTGAAGTGCGCGAGATTGAGCAGTTCTTCGACCCCGACAAAGGGATGTTCCTGCCCGACCGCTTCATCAAGGGTGAGTGCCCCAAGTGCGGCGCCAAGGACCAGTACGGCGACAACTGCGAAGTGTGCGGCGCGGTCTACCAGCCCACTGAACTGAAGAATCCCTACTCGGCCTTGTCGGGCGCCACCCCCGTGCTGCGCACCAGCGAGCACTTCTTCTTCAAGCTCTCCGACCCGCGCTGCGTGGAGTTTCTGGAAGCCTGGACGCAGAACGGACGGCTGCAGAGCGAAGTGGCCAACAAGGTGCGCGAGTGGTTCACGCGGGATGAAGACGGCCGCGTGAACCTGGGCGACTGGGACATCTCACGCGACGCGCCCTACTTCGGCATCGAGATCCCCGACGCGCCGGGCAAATACTTCTATGTGTGGCTGGACGCGCCCATCGGCTACCTGGCCTCGCTGAAGAACCTGCTGGACAAGCGCGGGGTGGACTTCGAGGCCTACATGGCCGACCCCGAGCGCGAACAGATCCACTTCATCGGCAAGGACATCGTCACCTTCCACACCCTGTTCTGGCCGGCCATGCTGAAGTTCAGCGGCCGCAAGGCGCCTGATTCCGTCTATGTGCACGGGCACCTCACGGTCAACAGCGAGAAGATGAGCAAGAGCCGCGGCACCGGCATCAGCCCGCTGCGCTACCTCGAGCTGGGCCTGAACGCGGAATGGCTGCGTTACTACATCGGCGCCAAGCTCAACGCGCGGGTCGAGGACCTGGACTTCAACCCCGAGGACTTCATCGCCCGCGTCAACGCGGACCTCGTGGGCAAGTACATCAACATCGCCTCGCGCGCGGCGGGCTTCCTGACCAAGCGCTTTGGGGGGCGTCTGACCGACCGCATCGGCGGCACTGGGGCCGCGCTACTGCAAGGCCTTCGGGACCAGCAGCCGGCGGTGGCCACGCTCTACACCGAACGCGAGTTCGGCAAGGCCGTGCGCGAGATCATGGCCCTGGCCGACCGCGTGAACGAGTATGTCGACCAGAACAAGCCCTGGGAACTGGCCAAGCAGGAGGGGCAGGAAGCCGCCCTGCACGAGGTCTGCTCGGTGTGCATCGAGGCTTTCCGATTGCTGACCCTGTACCTCAAACCGCTGCTGCCTTCATTGGCCGAAAAGGTGGAAGCCTTCCTGAAGGTGCCGCCGATGCAATTTGCCGATGCCGCAGCGGCCTTGGGCGCCCATCAGATCGGTGTGTACGAACACCTGATGCAGCGCGTGGATGCCCAGCAGGTGGACGCCCTGCTGGAGCCGCCCGCACCGCCCGCGGTGCAGGCGCCTGTGCCCGGCGGTGAAGAACTGGCCCCCACCATCACCATCGACGACTTCGTGAAGGTGGACCTTCGCGTGGCGCGCATCGAAAAGGCCGAAGCCGTGGAAGGCAGCACCAAGCTGCTGCGCCTGACGCTGGATGTGGGCGAAGGCCACACCCGCAACGTGTTCAGCGGCATTGCCTCGGCCTACAAGCCCGAGCAGCTGCAGGGCAAGCTCACCGTGGTGGTGGCCAACCTGGCACCGCGCAAGATGAAGTTCGGCGTGAGCGAGGGCATGGTGCTGGCGGCCAGCCATGCCGACGAGAAGGCCCATCCGGGCATCTTCGTGCTGGAACCGTGGCCGGGCGCTGTGCCCGGCATGCGGATCCGTTGAGTTCCAACAGCCGCGGGTGGGTCAAATCGCCCGGTCACGCCGCCACGCGTCCGTGTCTGGAGTTCGGGCGACTAAAATGCCAGACTGAAGGAAAACGCGCCATGCCCCTGTTCTGGAAACCCTACAAGTCCGACGTGACCCAGTTCATCGACTCGCTCAAGCAGTCCAAGCCCACGCTGGAGCAGGAGCAGCGGGAAGGCCGCGCCCTGCTGTGGGACAAGGCCATTGACCGCGAGACGCAAACCCAGGCGCGTCAAGCCCGCGTGGCCCAGCAAGCCTACGTCTACCAGACCAAGACGCGCTGAAGGCCGTGACCAACGAGTCGGCCGAGGCAGGGCTTCCTGCCGCGCCATCATTGCCCGCCACGCCGGATGCAGCGCCGGCGGTTGCCGTAGACCCCAACAGCCCCCAGTCCCAGGACCACCCCGTCGTGGGCCCCATGGAAGTGGACCATGTGGCGGTGGCCCGCCTTTACGGTGAGCCGCTGTTCACCCTGCCCCAGGACCTCTACATCCCGCCCGATGCGCTGGAAGTGTTCCTGGAGGCCTTTGAAGGCCCCTTGGATCTGCTGCTCTACCTGATCCGCAAGCAGAACTTCAACATCCTGGACATCCCACTGGCCGACGTCACGCGCCAGTACCTGGCCTATGTCGACCAGATCCGTCAGCGGAACCTGGAGCTGGCCAGCGAATACCTGCTGATGGCGGCCATGCTCATCGAGATCAAGAGCCGCATGCTGCTGCCGCCACGGAAGACCGAGGATGGCAGTGAGCCAGAGGACCCCCGCGCCGAACTGGTTCGCCGGCTGCTGGAGTATGAGCAGATGAAGTTGGCCGCCGCGCGGCTGGACGAACTGCCGGTGATCGGCCGCGATTTCCTGCGGGTGCAGGTGACCATCGACCAGACGATTGCGGTGCGCCTGCCGGACGTGAGCGCCGCAGACCTGCAGGAGGCCTGGCGCGACATCCTGATGCGCGCCAAGCTCAACCAGCACCATCGCATCAGCCGGGAACAGTTGTCCGTGCGCGAGCACATGGGCATCGTGCTGCGCCGGCTGCAAGGCCGGCGCTTCATGGAGTTCGCCGACCTCTTCGACACCTCGGGTGGGGCGCCGGTGGTGGTGGTGACGTTTGTGGCGCTGTTGGAGCTCTCGCGCGAGCACCTGCTGGAAATCACCCAGGCCGAGGCCTTCGCGCCCATCTACGTGCGCCTGGCCTACCAGCCCAGCTGACAGCGCCCCTCTGCGCCCGCATCTTCAGCGGTGGCCCTGAAGCGCAGCTCGAACACCGTTCCACAACCACGCCGGCTTCGAAGCCGAACCTGCGCATCCATGAGGTGACACAGCCGCCGCACGATGCCCAGGCCCAAACCGCAGCCCCGGCCATGCTCGGGCCGCACCTGGTAGTGGTCCTCAAAGACACGCGACTGCGCCTCGTCATCCAGCCCGCACCCGCTGTCCCACACCTGCAGCACGACGGTTGAACCTTGGGGCCGAGCGCCGACCAGAACCCCGCCGGACTCCGTGTGTTCAATCGCATTGAGGACGAGATTGCGCAGCGCACGCTCCATCATCTGTGCGTCACCCCAGACCTCACGATGACCACCCCTCCATCGCAGGCTCAGGCCCTTGTCCAGGGCCAGAGGCCCGACCTGGGGCATCAATCGCGCATAGACGTCCTGCATGCACACACGCGTGGGCTGTGCCGCCATGGCCCCCACCTCGGCACGCGCCACGTCGAGCAGGTCACCGATCATGGTTTCCATCGAATTCAGCCCGCAATTGATGGCTTGCAGGATCGACTCTTCCCGCGGCCCGCACAGGCCGGCGCGAAGCTGCAAGGCATACAGCCTCAGGGCGAGCAAAGGCTGGCGAATGTCGTGGCCCGCGGATGCGATCAGGGCGGTCTTGGCGTGGCTGTCCTGCTCCGCTCTCAGACGTGCGGCTTGCGCCCGCGCCGCCTGTTCGGCCAACTGCAGGCGCAACCCTTGGGCCAGACTTCTTTGCCGAAACAAATGGCCCACCAATGCACGGTGGCTGGCCAGCATCCAGACCACCAGCGCCACCAGCAGCACCAGGGAACCCACCAAATGCAGCCGCTCCGTATCCGCCGTGTCCTGCAACACCGCCACCGCCAGGGGGCCCACCGTCACGGCAGCATAGGAAGCGAAGAGATGGACCCGCCTAAGGAGCGATGGGATGGCACTCACCACGCAGACGAACACCACGATCATGAGGGTGGATTGCTCCAGCCCTGAGGCCATCGGTTGGTACAGCCCGCAGGCCGCACCCGTCCACGCTCCTTGGAACAACACGAGCGCCCGGTCTTGCCGCTCCCAGCGCAGGAGCTGCGCTGCGGGCATCCTGCCGTGCCACACCCCCAGCCGCTCCAACAGCAACCAGCGCCCAACCCAGGCGCACAGGCAGGGCAGCAACCACCAATGCCAGGGTCCCTGCGTGTCGATGTCACGCAACACGCCCGTGATGATGCCCATGCCCAACAGGTGCCCCGTCAGGGCCATCGGCGTCCCCCGGAGTTCCTTGCGAATCCAGCTCAGCCGATCCACCAGCGAGGGCTCATCGGAACGCGCATTCGCGCGCGCCCTGTGAACACGGGGGATCCAGCTTCCGCCCTGTCGTACTGCAGCGGTCACGGGATGTCGAACGAAGTAGAACTCAGGCCGTGGTTCGGCTGGACACTGCCGCGGTCGGCGCTGCGAAGGGCGCCGGCACGGGGACCGCATGGGGAGCCGTGCCGGACACGCCCATCATCTGACTGACGGCCAGTACGGCCTGCGTGCGTGAACTGACGCCCAGCAATCGCAGCAGCGAGGCCACATGGTCCTTCACGGTTTCCACCGAGAGATTCAGCTGTCGGGCGATGATCTTGTTGGGCTGCCCCTGCAGCAGGAGTTCCAGCACTTCAGACTGGCGAGGGGTGAGGCGAAGACCCTGAAGCGCCGCAATGGGAGCGCGCGCCCGACTGCCGCCAGCGCTTGTACCGAGACCCGCGTGCATCAGGCCGTCGTACTGTCCGGTGCGCAGCGCGGTCGAGCTGCCCGACCCGCCCACGGCTTCGTGCGCCTCCACCAGTCCGGACCACGGGCTGCGGTCATGGGAGGTTGAGCCTGCGCGCAAGGCCATGGGGGGCACGTACACGCCACCCGACAACACCATGCGCAAGGCATGCAGCAACACTTCATTGGCCGTCCGCTTGGGAATGAAGCCGAGGGCACCCTCATCCAGTGCACGTACCACGTCAGCCGGATGTTCAGAGGCGGAGATGATGACCACCGGCATGTCGGGGTAAGCCCGGCGCCACTCCACCATGAGTGAA
>JAIYCN010000004.1 GCA_027487995.1 Rubrivivax sp.
AAGGACGCCCGCGCCGGCAAGGCGACCTACGTCAGCCTGCACGGGCTGGAAACCGCGCGGAGGCTCGCGGCGGAACAGACGGAGGCCGCGGTCCGCGAAATGGCGGCCGTGCCCGGGGACTCCGCCTTCCTGCGCGCGTTGGTCGCCAGCCTCGCCCGGCGGGACCGTTAGGCCGCCCCAGCGGCCGCGGTCGAAAGCTTGAACTCCACCGACTCGCGCAGGGCTTCCCAGCTCGCGTCGATGATGTTGTCGCTCACGCCGACCGTGCCCCAGATGCGCGCCCCGTCCCCGCTCTCGATCAGCACCCGGGTGCGGGCGCCAGCGCCGCGGGTCCCCTCGAGGATCCGGACCTTGTAATCGCGCAGCACGACGTCGCGCAGGACCGGGAACGTGCCCTCGAGGGCGAGGCGCAGGGCCCGGTCGAGGGCGCCCACCGGGCCGGCATCCTCGGCCACGGTATGGACCGTGCGGCCCTCGACCTTGAGCTTCACCGTGGCCTCGGCCACGAGCTCGCCGCGGTGCTGCTCGATGATCACGCGGTAGCCCTCGACCTCGAAGAAGGAGCGGCGCGAGCCGAGGTGTCGCTCGACCAGCAGCCGGAAGGAGGCGTCCGCCGCCTCGTACTCGTAGCCACGGAACTCCCGGTCCTTGAGCTCGTCGATCAGCCCCTTCATCTCCGGCCGCCGCTCGTCCAGCTCGATGCCCAGCTCGCGGGCCTTGAGCGTGAGGCTCGTGCGGCCGGCCATGTCGGAAACTAGGACCCGCGTGCGGTTGCCGACCAGCGCCGGGTCGATGTGCTCGTAGCTGCGCGCCACCTTGCCGGCGGCATTGGCGTGCAGTCCTCCCTTGTGCGCGAAGGCGGAGTGCCCCACGTACGGCGCCTTGGGGTCCGGACGAAGGTTCGCGAGGTCGTCAAAGAACAGCGCGAGCTCACGCAACTGGCCCAGCTGCGGCTGGCAATGGGCCGTGCGGCCCAGTTTCAGGAAGAGATTGGGCAAAATGGTCGTGAGGTTCGCGTTCCCGACGCGCTCCCCGTAGCCGTTGATCGTGCCCTGCACGAGGGAAGCCCCGGCGGTCACTCCCGCGAGGGAAAGCGCCACCCCGAGCCCGCTGTCGTTGTGGCAGTGCACGCCGACCCGCTCGGCCCCGAATTCCCGCACCACCCGGGCGACGATCTCCCGGAACTCCTCCACCATCGTGCCGCCATTGGTGTCGCAGAGGGTGAGGTTGCTCGCTCCGCCGCGCACCGCCGCCGCCAGCGTCCGCAGGGCATAGTCGGGATCCGCCTTGTACCCGTCGAAGAAATGCTCGGCGTCGTGGATCACTTCCCGCCCGGCCGCCACGAGGTGGCGGACCGAGTCCTCAATCATCGCGAGGTTCTCCTCGAGGGTGGTCCGAAGGATCTCGGTGACGTGGAGGTCCCACGTCTTGCCGACGATCGTCAGAACCGGCATCCCGCTGTCGAGCAGGGTCCGCAACTGCGCATCCTCCTCGGGTCGAACGCCCGCGCGACGGGTGGAGCCGAAGGCCGCGAGACGGGCATGGCGCAGGCGCAGTTGGCGCGCTTCCTGGAAGAAGGTGATGTCCCGCGGGTTGGAGCCCGGGAAGCCGCCCTCGATGTAGTCGACGCCGAACTGGTCGAGCTTCTCCGCGATGAGCAGCTTGTCCGCCACCGAGAAGCTAATCCCCTCCCCCTGCGTGCCGTCGCGAAGGGTCGTGTCGTAGATCTTGAGGGGGAGACTCATGGCAACGCGTCACGCTTGGGAGCGGCGGCGGGACTGGCAAGGGAGCATTTGGCGGCCTCGCGCTGCAGCAGCCAGCCGAGGAGGCCCTGCGCCAAGCCATGACACTGCGGCTGCGTCCGGCCGTCCGCGACACCGAGCCGGCGGAGCGCCAGGCGCACGCCGGCGGGCGCATCGCCCAGAAACCAGTGAAACCACCAGGGGTGAAGGCCCGCCCCACCCTCCGCCGCCGCCAGCGGCAGCAGCGCGTCCGTCACGAGGTTGTCGAACCTCCCGCCCGCGCGACCCGGGAGGCCCAGCCCGGCCGCCAATTCCCCCCGGACCCGGGGCAGGGCCAGCCGGCGTCGCTCCGCTCCGGTCTCGCCCGCTGCCTCCGCGGGCGGCCGGCTTTCCGCCCAGCTGCGGAACCAACCGGGCCAATCCGGCGCGCGGCGCTGCCACGCGGCGTACGTGAGGAGCCGGCGCGCGGGTTGGTTGGCCGGACGCACGCCCTGCACCCGCCACGACCCCTCCTCCGCCGTCCACGCCACCGCGGGGTCAATCCGTCCCTGCACCCAGTCCACCCGCGGAAACGCGGCGGCGAGCCGCAGCATCGGGGCGCGGTTCGCGCCATACCCGAGCACCTCGAGGGCGGCGTGGTGGCAGGCGGCGTCCCAACCGAGCCGGCGGAGGCGGAGGCCGGCGAACCGGACCTTCTGGGCCCAGCGGCGCGCTGCCTGCGCCTCCAGTTCCCGCCGGAGGTCCGCCAGCGGCAACGGGGCCAGCGCCTCCACCAGACCCAGCCACGCATCACCGGCGAGCGACTCCACGGCGTCGTC
>JAIYCN010000152.1 GCA_027487995.1 Rubrivivax sp.
CGAACAACGAAGTGGCCATCGAGTGCGCGCGGCCGTGGGGGCCACAGGGGCCCTCTATGCACAGGCCCGTCATGGCGCGCCGTATCAGGTGTTTCTGTCGGCTGACGATCAAACGCCGTTGCGGCTGGAAGCCGACGGCCTGGCCGTGCCGGGTACCCGGTTTGTGTATGCCACGGGACGTTTGGTGCTGTGGAGTGCCGACCCACAGCGCGTGGATGCGCAAGGCGCGGTGCTGACCGGTGCGCCTGCGGACCTCCAGACCCCAGGGGTTCGCCTGGCCATCGCCAACCCCAAGACGGCGCCTTACGGGGCTGCGGCGGTGCAGGTTATGGATCGCCTGGGGGTGTCCACGCGTTGGCAGCCGTATTTGGTGCAGGGCGAGAACATCGCCCAGACCCACCAATTCGTGGCCACGGGCAACGCCGCCATGGGGTTCGTCGCACTCTCGCAGGTTGCGCCGGGCGGTCGCATGACACAGGGCTCTGCCTGGATCGTGCCCGCCCATCTGCACAGCCCGCTGCGCCAAGAAGCCGTGCTGTTGCGAAAGGGCGAACAGAACGCCGCGGCACTGGCGCTGATGGCCTTTCTCAAGACCGATGACGCGCGTGCCATCATCCGATCTTTCGGCTATGAACATTGAGGTAGCAACCCCCGACGCGTGGCAGGCCATCGCACTGACGATTCAACTGGCCACGCTGACCACCGCGCTGCTGCTCGTGCTGGCCACGCCGCTGGCCTGGTGGTTGGCGCACACGCGCTCGCGCGTGCGAGCGGTGGTGGGCGCCTTCGTCACCTTGCCTTTGGTGCTGCCGCCTTCCGTGCTGGGTTTCTACCTTTTGGTGGCCTTGGGGCCCCAAGGTCCATTGGGCCAGTTCACCCAGGCCATGGGCTGGGGAGTGTTGTCCTTCACCTTCACCGGCCTGCTCATCGGCTCGGTCATCTTTTCGCTGCCCTTTGCGGTGCAGCCCATCCAGAACGCCTTTGAAGCGCTGGGCACGCGCCCGCTGGAAGTGGCGGCCACCCTGCGCGCTTCGCCGCTGGATGCCTTCTTCACGGTCGCCCTGCCGCAGGCGCGCACGGGCTTGCTTACTGCCGCGGTGTTGAGCTTTGCGCATACGGTGGGCGAATTCGGCGTGGTGCTCATGATCGGCGGCAACATTCCAGGGCAGACGCGCACGGTGTCCACCCAGATCTATGGTCACGTGGAGGCGATGGAATATGCGCAGGCGCATGCACTGGCTGCGGGCATGCTGGCGTTTTCCTTCGCGGTGCTGTTGGCCTTGGCGCTGTTGCGGCGGCCGGTGGATCGGGGGGCTGCATGACGCGCGCGGATGCCGTCGAGGCCTTCGGCGGCATTGCAATCCGCCTGCGGCTGCCGCGAGCAGGCTTCACGCTCGATATCGATCTGAATCTTCCCGGCCGTGGAATCACGGTCCTGTTCGGCCCCTCGGGTTCGGGCAAGACCAGTGTGTTGCGCGCGGTTGCGGGCCTGGAGCATGCGCAGAATGCCCGCGTGTGCGTGGGTGATGCGCTGTGGCAAGAGGATGCGCAGGGTTTGTGGGTGCCCACTCACAAGCGCGCCATCGGCTACGTGTTCCAGGAAGCCAGCCTTTTCGATCATCTCGATGTGATGGGCAACCTGCGCTACGGCCTCACGCGCAGCCAGCGCTCGGCGGCTTCGGCAAACCCGACGATGGCGCCCTTGGACCACGCGATTGACCTGCTGGGCATCCGTCATCTTCTGGAGCGCCGGCCTGCCACGCTTTCGGGCGGTGAACGCCAGCGTGTGGCCATTGCACGGGCCTTGGCCACGCAACCCCGGCTGCTGCTGCTCGATGAACCCTTGTCGGCCCTGGACGCCGCGCGCCGACAGGACATCCTGCCCTGGCTGGAACGCCTGCGCGACGATGCGCAGGTGCCCATGCTGTATGTCACCCATTCGATGGATGAGCTGGCGCGCCTGGCCGATCACGTGGTGATGTTGAGCCAGGGAAGGGTGCAGGCCAGTGGGCCCGTTGGTGAGGTGATGGCTTCTCTGCAGGGCCCCATGGCGCAGGCCGATGACGCCGGGGCACTGCTGCAGGCCCGCGTGGCCGAGCGCAGCGAACGATGGCAACTGGCCCGTGTGGTCTTCGAGGGTGGCGAACTCTGGTTGCGCGACGGCGGTCACGCCTTGGGTTCAACCGTGCGTCTGCGTGTGCTGGCCCGTGATGTGAGCCTGGCGACTCAAGAGCCTCAGGGCGTGAGCGTGCAAAACGTGGTGCCGGCCGTGGTGCAGGCCTTGCAGGGGGCAGCCCATCCCTCTCAGGTGCTGGTGAGCCTGCGCTGCGGCCCCACGGTGCTGCTGTCGCGCATCACGCGCCGCGCCGCGCATGAACTGGCTTTGGAGCCGGGCACGGCGGTGTGGGCGATGATCAAGGCAGTGGCGGTGGTGGCCTGATCGCACACCACACGCAAGGAGGAACCTTTACCGCGCGCCGCGCTGGGCCACCGCGGCCGCCAGCGCCTCCAGCACCGGCACCGTGTCTTCAAACGAAATGCAGGCATCGGTGATCGACACGCCGTATTGCAACGCTTGGCCGGGCTTCAAATCCTGCCGCCCTTCATGCAGATGGCTTTCGATCATCACGCCGGTGATGCGTGTGTCGCCACCCGCGATCTGCGCGGCCACGTCCTGCGCCACGTCCAACTGGCGCCGGTGCTGCTTGCTGCTGTTGGCGTGTGAGAGATCAATCATCACCTGGGGCTGCAAGCCGCGGGCTTCCAGGGCCTCGCAGGCCGCCTGCACATGCTCCGCGGAATAGTTCGGCGCCTTGCCCCCGCGCAGAATGACATGCGCATCAGGGTTGCCCCGTGTTTCGAAGATGGCGGCCTGGCCCATCTTGGTCATGCCCATGAAGGCGTGCGGGGCGCGGGCCGCCAGCAGCGCGTCTGCGGCCACCTGCACGCCGCCATCGGTACCATTCTTGAAGCCCACCGGGCAGCTCAGGCCACTGGCCAACTGGCGGTGCGACGGGCTTTCCGTGGTGCGGGCACCAATGGCGCCCCAGGTCACCAGGTCGCTGATGAACTGCGGGCTCAGCAGGTCCAGGAACTCGGTGGCCACGGGCAGGCCAATGTCCAGCACATCCAGCAACACCTGCCGTGCCAGGTGCAGGCCTTCGTTTATTGCAAACGTGCCGTCCAGGTGTGGGTCGTTGATCAACCCTTTCCAGCCCACGGTGGTACGCGGCTTTTCGAAGTACACGCGCATCAGCACCAGCAACTCGCCTGAAAGCCGGTCTGCGTGCGGCTTGAGCTTGCGCGCATAGTCCAGGGCCTGGGCCGGGTCATGGATGGAGCAGGGGCCTACGACCACGATCAACCGTTGGCTGCGCCCGTGCAGCACATCGGCCACCGCCGCGCGGGATCGCTCGACCAGCGCCAGCTGGTCCGCGCCCGCCGGTTGCTGTTCTTCCAGCAGGGCCGGCGTGATCAGGGGGCGCACCTGCGCGATGCGCGTGTCATCCACGCGGGTCTTGTCCAGGGTGTTGGGGATGGCGGCATTCATCAGCCGGATTTTCCGCGCATTGGCTCATCGGTGCAGCGGCGCTGCATCCCTTATGGGCGGGTTGGCCCAGAATCCAAGCATCGAAGGAGTCCCCATGAGCCCACACGATCACGACCCTGAAGGTCGGCGCCTGCCGATCAAGCTCGATGCAACCTCCAACGGCGAGTTCGCTCCAATTCCTCTTGGACTGCCGCAACGCCGGGCCAACGCCCTGGCCCAGGAGCGGGCAGACCTGAACGCGCGACACACCGGCCTGTCACGGCGTCACTACCTGAAGGGGGCACTGGGCGCGGCCAGTACCCTGCTGGCCTTCAACGAAGCCTATGCGGCTGCATTGCCTGCAGGACCTCGCGGCGGCTGGTTCGACCTGCCTCGAGAAGCGGCCTTCGATGAACAGCTGGCCCGCTCGGTGCTGGACAAGCGCGAGTTCATCTTCGACGTGCAGGGTCACTTCGTGAACCCCACTGGCGCCTGGACCAAACGCCTGCCTGACACCGCCCGGCCCCTGCGCATGCCCAAGACCGAAGCCTGTGGGCCATCCAAGGGCCCCGGCACACGCGACTACCTACAGTGCATCGGCCCTGACGAGTTCATCAAGGATGTATTTCTGGACTCCGACACCGACCTGATGGTGCTGTCCTTCGTGCCGTCCACGCGCGAAGGCGAGCCCTTGACCATTGACGAAGCGGTGGCCACTGCCGGCATCGTGGAACGGCTGCAGGGCACACACCGCCTGCTCATCCATGGGCGCGTCAACCCAAACCAAGCCGGAGACCTCGAGGGCATGGAGCGCCTGGCACGCCACTACAAGGTCAGCGCCTGGAAGACCTATACCCAGTGGGGCCCCGACGGCAAGGGCTTCTGGATGGACGACGACCCTGGCATGGCCATGATCGAGCGGGCACGTGCGCTGAACGTGAAGACCATCGCCATCCACAAGGGCCTGCCCTTCGGTCAGCGTTCTTACGAACACTCCACCTGTGCCGACATCGGCCGCGTGGCGCGGCGTTTTCCCGATGTGAACTTTCTCATCTACCACTCGGGCTTTGTGGCGGGCAAAGCCGAAGGGCCGCATGACCCAACGCGCACCGACGGCATCGATTCCCTGGTGACCAGCCTGCAGCAAGCCGGTGTGAAGCCCGGCAGCAATGTCTATGCAGAGCTCGGCTCCACCTGGCGTTTCCTGATGCGCGACCCGGACTCCGCCGCGCACGCATTGGGCAAGCTGTTCAAGGCCGTGGGCACCACCAACGTGCTGTGGGGCACCGACAGCATCTGGTATGGCTCACCTCAGGACCAGATCCAGGCCTTCCGCACCTTTCAGATTGCGCCGGAACTGCGCGATCGGTACGGCTATCCGGAGATCACGCCCGAGATCCGCGCACAGGTCTTCGGTCTGAATGCCTTGCGCATCTACACAGTGGCACCGGACGTGCTGAATCAGCACCTGTCGAAAGACCGCGTGGCGCGCGACCGTGAAAACTATCGCGAAGTGGCCGATCCGTCCTTCCTCACCCGAGGGCCGAAGAACCGGCGCGAATTCATGAACTTCCTGGCGTGGTCGGGCGAGGGCCATGGCGGCTGACAGGATCGACATGCGGATCTCTCCATGCCCCTGACCCTGGCTGCCCCTTCTCTTGCGGAACTCCTCATCAAGAAGAGCCGCTTCATCGCCTGCGTGCAACCCTGCTCGGGTCGTGAGGAGGCGCAGTCCGTGGTGCAGGCCTTGTGGCGCGCACACCCAGGTGCGGCGCATGTCTGTTGGGCGCTGATTGCCGGCGGCGGATGGACTGAGTCCTTTGGAGCCCTTCTGAACATGCAGATCGTGATTGTTGAATCCCCATGATGACCCTCAACATCGGGCCCCTGGCCCTGCCCATGGCGCCTCTGATGGCACTCACGGCGTTGCTGCTCACCACGTGGGCCGTGCGCCGGTTCAGCCCTGCGGATGAGCGCGAGGCCGCAGACTCGGCGGTGTGGTGGGCGGCCGCGGTGGGGCTGCTCACGGCACGGGTGGCGCATGTGGGCCTGAACCTGGATGCCTACACGCCGCAGCCTTTGAACATGGTGGACATCCGCGACGGTGGATTCATGCCGGTCGCGGGTGTGGCGGCAGGCCTGGCGTTCTTGGTATGGCGGACGCGCGGGCGTCTGACGCATGCACGCCGCAGGGTGCTGGCCACCTCCGTGGTGGGGGTGCTGCTGTGGGGCCTGGCAGGCCAATCCCTGCAGTGGTTCAAGCCCGCACCCGGGCAGCAACTGTCGGAGATTCCGGTCCTCTTGCAGCCCCTGGCCAATGCGGCGCCGCCCTTCTTGCCAGGCACCCTGCAGGACATCCAGCGCCAGGCGGGTGGCAGGCCGATCGTTCTCAATCTGTGGGCCAGTTGGTGCGGACCTTGCCGCGCGGAGATGCCGGTCTTGGCCCGCGCGCAGCGTCAACATCCGGATGTCCTCTTCCTGTTGGTCAACCAGGGCGAGTCGGAAGCGGTGTTGCGCGCCTTCCTGCAGCGGGAACGCCTGCAGTTGAGCGATGTGTGGCGCGACC
>JAIYCN010000087.1 GCA_027487995.1 Rubrivivax sp.
ACGTCGAATACGAAATCAGCATCCAGGGGGACGCCCTGTTTGTACGCGAAGGATTCGAAGACAAGTGTGAGCCGACCATGCGGAATGTTCAAGAGGTCACGAACTGCGGCCCGGAGTTGTGCCGGTCTCAGCTCGGAGGTGTCCACCACCGTGGCCAGATTCCGGATGTCGGCCATCATTTCCCGTTCGAGCAGGATGGCATCCATCAGCGCGCGGCGGTCAGGTGCTGGGGAGGGTGAGGCACCACCGGCGACGAGCGCGGAATTCCCGGTCAAGGGGTGGGGCCGCCGCGACTCCGAGAAGCGCCGCACCAGGATGTCGGTGGCGGCTTCCAGGAAGATGATGCGCAGATTCACGCCATCCTGCGTGAGCGCACGGATGAGGTCGGCCAGAACCGAGGGCGAGCCGGTGCTGCGCACATCCACCGCCACCGCCAAGCGGGGCTGTTGACGCGCCCGCTCCACGTCCAGGAACGAGCGCAGCAGTTCGGGCGGCAGGTTGTCCACGCAGAAGTAACCCGTATCTTCAAGGACGTTCATGGCCACGGTTTTGCCCGAACCGGAGATGCCGGTGATCAGCACCAGCTCATCGGGCAGGGGCTTCATGTCCACGCTCATGATCGCCCGCTTTCCAGCAGGCTTTGCGCGTGCGCCACGCTGGTTGAAAGCCTTTCGCCGCCCAGCATGCGGGCCAATTCGGCCACGCGGGCTTCGCCATCCACGGTCACGACTTGGCTGGTGGTGTGACCACCGCGGGCCTGCTTGCTGACCACGAAATGATGGTCCGCGCAGGAGGCCACCTGGGCCAGGTGCGTGACGGAAAGCACCTGCCGCTGCTGGCCCAGCTGCTTCATCAGGCGACCCACGGTGTCAGCCACGGTGCCGCCCACGCCCGCGTCGATTTCGTCGAAGATGAGGGTGGCCGCGCCGTTGGCATCGTCTTGCGCCGTGGTGACGGCGATGGCCAGGGCCAGGCGCGAGAGTTCACCGCCCGAGGCCACCTTGGCCAGGGAGCGCGGCTCGCTGCCCTCGTGGCCGGCCACACGCAGTTCCACGGATTCGCGGCCCCAGGACTGCGGTTCATCCTCGGGCAACAAGGCCACCTCGAAGCGGCCCCCGTTCATGCCCAATTGCTGCATGGCCTGCGTGACCTGCTGCGCCAGGCGGGGGGCGGCCTTGCGGCGTGCGGCACTGGCCTTGGTGGCGATGCGTTCGTAGTCCTGCAGCGTGGCCGTGCAGCGGGCTTGCAGCGCATCCAGGTCATTGGCCTGGTCGAGTTGCTGCAGTTCCTGCTCCCACTGCTGCATGAGCGCCGGCAGTTCCTCGGGTTGGCGGCGAAGGCGCCGCGCCAGGCCCATCCAGGCGGACAGGCGCTCATCGAGTTCCTGCAGGCGGGCCGGGTCGAGTTCGGCACGTCCCAGGTAGCCGCGCAGGCTGTGGGCCGCGTCGTCCAGCAGGGATTGAGCTGTAGCCAGCGTGTCGGCAATGGGCGCCAGGCGCTCGTCGTGCCGCTGCACTTCCTGCAAGCGCTGCAGGGCGCGATGAACCCCGCGGGTGGCACTGTCGCCGTCGCCATCCAGCATTTCAAGAGCCGATTGGCCGGCATCCATCAAGGACTGGCCGTGTGACAGGCGCGAATGCTCGTCGTTGACTTCACGCCATTGGCCTTCCATCGGGGAGAGCTTGCGCAGTTCGCCCAACTGCCAAGCCAGACCCTCGCGTTCGCGGGCCAGGGCGTCGGCCTGGGTGCGGGCACGTTCAAGCGCGTCACGCGCGCCACGCCACGCCTGCCAGGTGGTTTGAAGCGCGTGCGCATCGACGCCTGCCACGGCGTCGAGCAGGGCGCGCACGGACGCAGGCCGCGTCAGGCTTTGCCAGGCATGTTGGCCGTGGATGTCCAGCACATGGTCGGCCGCATGCTTGAGCTGGGCGGCGGTGGCGGTGTGCCCATTGATCCAGGCTCGGCTTTTGCCACCGGCGTCCACGCTGCGGCGCAACAGCAGCAGGCCGTCCTCCGGTTCCAATCCTGCTTCGGTGAGCCAGGGCAACAGGGCTGCAGGGCACTCGAATTCCGCGGTGATGTCGGCCCGTGCAGCACCTTCGCGCACGGCGCCCGGGTCAGCGCGGTGGCCCAGCGCCAGTTGCAAGGCGTCGATGAGGATGGATTTGCCCGCGCCGGTCTCACCCGTGAGCACGGAAAACCCCGCGCGGAAATCCAGTTCCAGCGCGGTGACGATGACGAAGTCGCGGATGCTCAGGCGGCGCAGCATCACAGCACCCCTTCGTTCCAGTGCAGCTTGCGGCGCAGCGTGCCGTAGTAGCTCCAGCCTTTGGGGTGCAGGAAGCGCACGGTGTGGTCGGAGCGGCGCACCCGCACCTGGTCGCCGTGCAGCAGGCTTGCCAGGCTTTGCATGTCGAAATTGGCCGACGCGTCCCGCCCGGCCACGATTTCAATGCGCACTTCACCACGGTCGGGCAGCACGATGGGGCGGTTGGACAGCGTGTGCGAGGCAATGGGCACCAACACCCAGCCGGCAATGCCCGGATGCAGGATGGGCCCGCCCGCCGAGAGCGCATAGGCCGTGCTGCCGGTGGGTGAGGCCAGGATGAGACCGTCGGCCCGGATGTTGGCCACGAACTGGCCGTCAACCTCCACGCGCAACTCCACCATGGCGGCGGTGGCGCCGCGGCTGACCACCACGTCATTGAGCGAGAGGCCTTCGAAGATGCGGTGGCCGTCGCGCCAGATGCCACCTTCGATCATGGTGCGGGATTCCACTTCCACCTCGCCGGCCAGCATGGGGGGCAGCACTTCCTGGACCTTTTCCACCGGGATGTCGGTGATGAAGCCCAGGCGGCCCTGGTTGATGCCGATCAATGGAACGTTCTGCCGAGCGAGCTGGCGGGCGATGCCCAGCATGGTGCCGTCGCCGCCCAGCACCACAGCCACGTCGCAGCGTTGACCGAGCTGTGCGGCCGGCACGCTGCCGAATTCGGACAGGCCGGTGTTGAGGGCGGTGTCACGCTCCAGCACCACCTCAATGCCCGAGCGTTCGAGGAAATGCGCGATGTCCTCGAGCACATTGCGGATGCCCTGGGCTTGGTACTTGCCCACCAAGGCGGCGCGACGGAAAGGCTTGGCCATGATGCGCTGAATTAAAGCATGTTGGCCCCTGCCTGTGACCCCCCTTCGAAGTGACCCTAAACTCCGGGGCAGAAGTCATGGACGACCGCTCCCGCACCCTCCTGAAGATCCTGGTCGAGCGCTACATCGCCGACGGGCAGCCCGTGGGCTCGCGCACACTGTCGCGCGCTTCGGGCCTGGAACTCAGCCCGGCCACCATCCGCAACGTGATGGCCGACCTGGAGGAATTGGGCTTGATTGCCAGTCCCCACACCAGCGCCGGGCGCATTCCCACGGCCAAGGGCTACCGGCTCTTCGTGGACACCATGCTCACCGCCCGCCCCTTTGAGGTGGAGCAAGCGCCACCTGAAATGGCGGCGGTGGCCCAGCAACTGCATGCTGACCAGCCCCAGCGGGTGATTGCCAGCGCGGCGCAGATGCTGTCCAACCTGTCGAACTTCGTGGGCGTGGTGACGGCGCCGCGCAAGGCTGGGGTGTTCCGCCACATTGAATTCCTGCGCTTGGGCGAGCGTCGCGTGCTGGTGATCCTGGTGTCGCCCGACGGCGATGTGCAGAACCGGGTGATCTTCACGAACCAGGACTTCACGCAGACCCAGCTGGTGGAGGCCACGAATTTCCTGAATACCCACTACGCCGGCATCACCCTGGAAGAGATGCGCCTGCGCATCAAGGGCGAGGTGGACACCCTGCGCGCGGAGATTGCCCAACTGATGCAGGCCGCGGTGGATGCCGGCAGCGAGGCGCTGGCCGAGAGCACCGACCAGGTGGTGGTCAGCGGTGAGCGCAACCTGCTGGGCGTGCAGGACTTCGGACAGGACATGGGATCGCTGCGCCGCATGTTTGACTTGTTCGAGCAGAAGACGCAGCTGCTGCGCCTGCTGGACACCAGCAGCCGCGCTGAAGGCGTGCGCATCTTCATTGGCGGCGAAAGCCGCGTGGTGCCTTTCGAGGAATTGAGCGTGGTCTCAGCGCCCTATGAGATCGACGGGCAGGTGGTGGGCACGTTGGGCGTGATTGGCCCCACACGAATGGCCTATGACCGCATGATCCAGATCGTGGACATCACATCGCGCATGGTGAGCCACGCGCTCAGTCAGAAGTAAGGCGCTGTTGTCCCATCAGAAGGGGATGCGGCGGGTGAGGATCTGCCACCACATCAGCCAGTCCCCCATGAAGGAATAGAGCGGCTGTTTGAACGAGGCCGGCTTGTTCTTCTCGAAGCCGAAGTGGCCCACCCAGGCGAAGCCATAGCCCAGGAGCAGGCCCAGCAAAATGAGGCTCGGTTGCGCGTGTGCGGCGGCGGCGATGAAGCAGCCCAAGCCCAGGCTGGTGCCGACGAAATGCAGGCGCCGACAGGTGCGGTTGGCGTGTTCGCCCAGGTAGAACGGGTAGAACTCGGCGAAGGTGGCGAAGCGCGTGGGGCTGGCTTGTGTGCTCATGTCTTGCCTTGTGGGTTGGGGTTTGGTTTGCCGTAGCGAATCTTGGTGGCCAGGATGATGCACGCCAAGGTCAGGGTAACGGCGTTGGCCACGATGATGGGCCACTCGCCCAGCCCGATTCCATACACGAGCCAGAGTGCCACGCCCACGGTGAAGCTGCTGTACATGCCCAGGGAAATGCCGCTGACATCGCGCGTGCGAAGGGTGAGCAGCGCCTGCGGCACGAAGGATGCCGTGGTGAGTGTGGCGGCGGCGTAGCCGATCCAGTCCTGCAGGGTCATGGGGGAATGGTAGCGGCTACGGACCCCCGCCTAGAATGCGCCCCGCGGGCCGTTAGCTCAGTTGGTTAGAGCAGAGGACTCATAATCCTTTGGTCGCTGGTTCAAGTCCAGCACGGCCTACCATCCTGTTATCTTGAGTTGCCAGCGATCGTTGGCTCACACAGTACTGGACAGCGTGTTCGCTTTCGGTATTCCAGCGAGATGCCCACTTTCACAGATGCTTTCTGGAGCGTGCTGTGAGCGTGGACAAGAAGCGACCAGCAGGCACCTGGCTGCCGCCCAGTTCACGACTGGAACTGCTCCAGCACTTGACCACTGCGATCCCGCAGACACTGTATCTGCGAGATGGCGAACTGGTGCTGTACCGCGTGCAGAACTATGCGAGTGCCTGGAATCGCGTGACTGCCACTGCGGTTGAGCGCGGCTACATCAGCGAGATAGTGCCCGTTCCCAGGCTCACGGTCAAAGGCGAGAAGGGAACGCCCCGTCCAACATTCAGCAATGAAGAGGTTGCTCAGTTGCTGGCCTACGTGGAACCGTGGCAGCAACAAGGTCGTCTGAGCATTGAACGCGAGATGTGGCCGCTGCTCAGCGACTATGTTGAGTTCTCGTTGCTCACGTGACCTCGTCCCAACGGCCGGAATCTTGAAGTCTGGACTGTCCAGTTTGTGGGAGGACGTCAAATGCAGGGCGGCCTCTCTAAGTCTCAGACGGCACCGCCAACTGCCAGGAAACATGCTTCGTCTGCAGGAAAGCCTCCAGACCCTCAACACCGTGAAGCCTGCCTATGCCGCTGTCCTTGTAGCCACCTGTTTCGATCTCGGCAAACAGACGCATATGCCCGTTGATCCAAACGGTGCCTGTGCGCAGATCGCGCGCCAAGCGCTGTGCTTGGCCCAAGTCTTCAGACCACACGCCGGCGGCAAGACCGAAGCGAGAGTGGTTGGCGACGGCGGCCATCTCACGCTCGTTTTCACACACTGTCAATGACAGCAGGGGGCCGAACACTTCGTCCTGCATCAGCGGGGAAGAAGGATCTTTCACTTCTACAAGACCAGCGGTGACGAAACCGCCATTCGCAGGCAAGTGCGCCGGAACGGTGCATGCCAGCCTATTGATCGCGCCCTCGCCACCACTGTCCTGCATGGTCAGGATGCGCTCGCGGCTGGCGCGGTTGATGAGCGGTCCCATGCGTGCAGCCGGATCATGGGGCAAACCGGGCGTGTGAGCCTTCAAGCGTTCCACCAAGCCAGCGCGAACCTGATCGGCCACATCCCTATGCACGATCACACGACTGGCAGCCACGCACACCTGGCCTGCGTAGGAAAGCGCCCCACGCACAATACCGTCCACGGCGGTGGATATACGCGCTGAGGGCAGTACCAGCACGGGTGCATTGCCACCGAGCTCGAGATTCAGGCGCTTTAGTGTGGCCGCTCCTGCGGCCATGATCGCCTTGCCCACCGGTGTGCTGCCGGTGTAGCTGACCATGTCCACATCCGGTGACTCCACCAAGCGTTGCCCGCATCGGTTTCCGCTTTCGGCGATGAGGTTCAGCACTCCGCGAGGCAGTGTGGGAATTTCGCTGGCGATTCGCAGGGCGCCTTCCGTAGGCAGTGAGGTCTGACCAGCCGACTTGATTACGCAGGTGCAACCAGCGGCCAGGGCAGGCGCAAGGGAGCGAGCCAATAGGGTCAGCGGTGCGTTCCAGGGCACGATGATGGCGGCCACCCCCAACGGTTCGCGCGCCAGCATGGCCATCAGGCCCGGTTCTATTTCCGTGACGCGCCCAAAGATGTTGCGCGCCAAGCCGGCGTAGTAGCGGAGTTCACTGGCAGCGGCCACGATCTCGTGCCGAGCCTCAGACATCAACTTGCCGTTGGTGGCCGAAATCGCTTCCGCCAGTGGTTCGCTCGCGGCCTCAAGACCACTGGCCAGCCCGAGCAGGAAGGCTGCGCGTTGACGTGGACTGCGTGACCATGCGCCGTGATCGAACGCATACCGCGCTGCCGCGATCGCCGCGTCGGTGTCTTGAACATCTGCGTCAGCGTAGGTGGCTACCACTTCCCCGTTTGAGGGCGACAGTACCTCAGCTGTGCGGCCTTGCGCGCCATCGCGCCATTGGCCATCTATCCACAACGAAGCGTGTTTCATGATGTCTTCCTTCATGCTGGGGCCCCGGGCCCGGTAATGGACGTCGTCGCATTCATGTGCGATACAAAACGATTGGTGCCGGCGCCCA
>JAIYCN010000281.1 GCA_027487995.1 Rubrivivax sp.
ATGATCTTGGCGGCGGTGAGCTCGGGCCGGTCGCTTTTGGCCAACTCACTGCCCACATAGCTGCTCTTCCCGCTGTCGGCAGCGCCGGCGAGGGACTCGACAGCACCAGAGCCCCCAGATGATGCGGCGGCATCAAAACCCGTGGTGCGCACGGTGATCACCTTCACGGCATCGGCCGACTGCACGGTGGCAATGGCGTTCCCGGCATAGATGGGCCGCTCGAAAGTGTCGGCCGCGAGCACCTTGGTGATGTCGCTGATTTGGGCCACATCCAGCAGCGCGGCCACGCGCGGGGCCGCGTTCTTGCCGTTGGCGGTGGCGGGAAACAGCACATGGCTGTACTGGCGTGCAATCGACACCACCAGGGCCGCGATGTTCTCGGCCAGTTGGTGGGCCAGCGATGCGTCGTCGGCATGGAGCACCTTGGACACGCCGGTCACTTGCGCCGCCTGTTGGGCTGCAGCCGCGGCGTTGTGGCCGGCCACCAGCACGTGCACGTCGCCGCCGCAAGCGGCAGCCGCCGTGATGGTGTTGAGGGTGGCGCCCTTGATGGACGCGTGGTCGTGTTCTGCAATGACGAGGGTGGTCATGGACTGTGTTCCTTCAGGTCCGCTGGGTCAGGAGATGACCTTGGCGTCGTTCTTGAGCTTGCCCACCAGGGTGGCCACATCCGGCACCTTGATGCCGGCGCTGCGCTTGGGCGGCTCGCTGACCTTGAGCGTGGTGATGCGGGGGGTGACGTCAACACCCAGGTCAGCCGGCTTGATGATGTCCAGCTGCTTCTTCTTGGCCTTCATGATGTTGGGCAGCGTGACGTAGCGCGGCTCGTTCAGGCGCAGGTCGGTGGTGACCACAGCGGGCAGCGAAACCGACAGGGTTTCCAGTCCGCCGTCGACCTCACGGGTGACCGTGGCCTTGCCATCGGCCACCTCCACCTTCGACGCGAAGGTGGCCTGCGGCATGCCGGCCAGCGCAGCCAACATTTGGCCGGTCTGGTTGCAGTCGTCGTCGATGGCCTGCTTGCCCAAAATCACAAAATGCGGCTGCTCCTTGTCCACCAGCGCCTTGAGCAGCTTGGCCACGGCCAGGGGCTGCAACTCCACATCGGTTTCCACGAGGATGCCGCGGTCCGCACCGATGGCCATCGCCGTGCGCAGGGTTTCCTGGCACTGGGTCACGCCACAGGACACGGCGATCACCTCGGTGACCACGCCCTTCTCCTTCAAGCGCACAGCCTCTTCAACCGCAATTTCGTCGAAGGGGTTCATGCTCATCTTGACGTTGGCGATGTCGACCCCGGTGCCATCGGACTTCACCCGCACCTTGACGTTGTAGTCGACCACCCGCTTGACGGGGACCAGAACCTTCATGAGGCACTCCTCAGCATGGAAATGTTGTAATGATTTCGAGGATTCTAGGGGTCACCCTTGCATGGAGCCGACAGTGGCTGCCGGGCGCCGAACCCAAAATCGAACGATCGTGCTATTTTTACACAGGATGCCCCACTCCACCGAACCCCAAGCCCCCTTGAATGGGGGTTCGCCTGTGGCAAACGCGGCAATTCGTCCGGTGATTGGCGTCTTCGACTCCGGCGTCGGTGGCCTTTCGGTGCTCCGTGCGCTGCGGTCCACGCTCCGCAATGCCGCGCTCATCTACGTCGCCGACAGCGGTCACGCGCCTTATGGGGAACGCAGCGAGGAGTGGCTGCAGGCCCGCTGTGCCACGTTGGCGCACTTCCTCCGCGCCCGCGGCGCCGACATGATGGTCGTGGCCTGCAACACGGCCACCGCGGCCGCGGTGCCGCTGCTGCGCGCGTCGCACCCCACATGGCCCATCGTCGGCATCGAGCCCGGCATCAAGCCGGCCGTGCTCACTTCCACCAACCGCCGCGTGGGTGTGATGGCCACCACGGCCACGCTGCGCAGCCAGCGCTATGCCAAGCTACTGGCTGAACATGGGAGCGGCGCCATGGTGGTTGCGCAAGCCTGTACCGGACTGGCGATGGCCATCGAACAAGGGGACGAAGCAGCGATCAGTGCGCTGGTGGACCGGCACACACAGCCACTGCGGCAAGCCGAAGTGGACACGGTGGTGCTGGGCTGCACCCACTACCCTTTCGCCCGCGGTTGGATCGAGCATGCGATGGGCTCAGAAGTGTCGATCGTGGACACCGCGCAGGCCGTGGCCCGCCGGGCGGCCAGCCTGCTGATGGCTGGAGAATGCAACGGCGCGACAAGGCCAGATGAATTCTGGACCAGCGGCGACCCCACTGCGCTGGAGTCCTTCGCCCAGCGCTGGCTGGGCTGGACGATCAGCGCACAGCGGCTGAAGGATCCGGAATATGCACCCGGCGCAGCAGCACCAGACCGATGACGAAGAACAGCCCGGTGCTGAGGATGGCCAAGCGGTGATTGCCTGCAGTGGCCCAGGTCACCAGACCGTAGGTGATGGGGCCGATGATGGCTGACAGCCGCGTGGCAAAGGTCCACAGGCCGAAGAATTCAGCCACGCGGTCCGCGGGCGCGAGCAGGCCAGCCATGGCGCGACCCGCTGACTGGCTGGACCCCATGCACAGTCCTGCCATCACCGCCGCCAGCCAGAACAGGGCCGGTCCCTGAGAGGCCACGGCCAAGAGAGTCATGATGATCCAGCCCCACAGCGTCCAGGCCAAGGCCCGCTTGTGACCGATGCGGTCCTGGAAGTAGCCGAAGCCGAACGCCCCTGCCGCCGCCGCGATGTTGACGAGGAAGATCAGCGCCATCGTCTGCGTTTGACCGAACCCCATGGCCTGTTCGGCATACACCGCAGCCAATGCGATGACCACCGATATGCCGGCTTGGTATGCACAGGCGCAGGCCAGCAACCAAACGAACCCCCGATGTTCCCGGCCTGCCATGACCTCGCCGGCGGTGCGCCGCAGCCGGCCCCAAGCCGAATCTGCAGCAGGCACACCCGGCACGGTCGCCGGCAAGGCCGCACCACCGCGATCGCCGCGCTCGCGCAAAAAGGCGAACGTGAACGCCGAGGCCATCGCGTAAACCGCGGCCGTGATCAGCATGGTGACCGGTACGAAATGCGTGGCGGGCAAGCCCTGCGCCTGCGCCCAGAGCACGTATCCCAGGCTCAGCCCCAGGGCCAGCATGCCGCCCACGTAGCCCAGGCTCCACCCCCAGCCCGACACACGACCCATCGCCTCGGGCCGGGCCAATTCAGGCAGAAAAGCCGCAATCAGCGATTCGCCCCAGGAAAAGAAGAGGTTGGCCAGCACCACGGCCCCCACGGCCAACCACAGGTCGCCAGGCCCGCACAGCGCCAACAGCAGAGTCCCGGCCACGCACCCCACTGTGGACACCAGCAACCACGCCTTCTTGGAGCGGTGGGAATCGGTGCGCGCGCCGATGGCGGGCATCGTGATCATCACCGCTGCGCTCGACAAACCCAGTGTGAGGGTCCAGGCGAGCGTGGCCCAGTCGGCGCCCTGCGCCACCACCCCGACGAAGTAGGCATTGAACACGGCCGTGATGACCACGGTCGTGAAGCCGGAGTTGGCAAAGTCGTACATCGCCCACCCCCACACCTCGCGGGGACGAACGCCGGGCTGGAGGGCATCGCCGGGAAACCAGGACTTTCGGATCATGCAAGGCACGGTGTGGAGTGGATACCCGCATCATGCACGAAGCCAGCCCTAGTTCGGGGAGCGATAAAGCGTGCGAACGCGCTGCCCACCACCTTCTGCGATGACGAGGTTGCCGGCGGCATCCACCACCACGGCGGTGGGTTGGTTCAGCGACACCGCAGCGCCAAGGCCTTCCCGGTAGCCTGCGGTCCCATTGCCGGCAATGGTCAGCACCGTACCCACAGTGCCCACCAGTTGCACCTGCCGTATCGTGTGATTGCCCGAATCGGCGACATAAACAGTCGACTGTGCGTCCACCGCCACGCCCAACGGCAAGGAAAACGATGCACGGTTTCCGCTCCCGTCCTGAAGCCCGGCTTGGCCTGAACCCGCCACCGTGGCGACCTGGCCCGTCGGCGTCAAGGCGCGGATCAGGTGGTTTTGCGTGTCGGCCACCACCAGCACACCCTGCGGACTGATCGCCAACCCCGCCGGGCCGTTGAACCGCGCGGCCGTGGCAGCCCCATCTCCGCGCCCAGACACGCCCGGCGAGCCGGCCAACAGGATCACCACACCTGCCGGGGTAATCCGGCGGACGGTGTGGTTGCCGGTGTCGGCCACGTAAAGGTTGTCCTGGGCGTCGATCGCCAAACCACGCGGGTTGTTGAACTGCGCCTGTGTGCCGGCGCCATCGGCGTGACCGGCCACGCCCGAACCAGCCCAGATGGTGACTTCACCGCTGCCCGCGGCAATGCGGCGAATCACGTGGTTGCCCGAATCGGCCACGAAGACATCGCCGGCCCGGTTGACCGCCAGCCCCGCCGGCGCCCTGAAGGAGGCAGACAGCGGTGCCGGGCTGTTCACGAGTCCCGGAACAGCCGACCCGGCCAAGGTGGTGACAGCACCCATCGGAACGGAAATGCTGCGGATCCTTGACGAGCTGAAGTCCGCCACGAGCAGATCACCGCGAGGCCCAATCGCGAGTCCGGAGGGACCAGAGAACCGCGCGGACCCACCCACCTCGTCGATGGTGCCGGCCATTCCCGAACCCGCGACCAGTCGTGATCGCCACACGAAGGACAGGCATTGCGCGAGCACGGTGCTCACCGGTCCCGATACTGCACCAGCGGCATCGTTGAGGAGGCTGCAAGTCTGTCCGGTGGGCTGACTGACGACTGTGACGGAGTAGCCCGCGCCATCGGCCAACAATGACGGGAACTGGAAGGGACCATTGACGGACAGCGACAGCAGATCGTTTCCGTTGCGCAGCACCAATGGTTGCCCCCCGGGTACGGCCATCAACCCTGTGACACTGCCCCCCAGCGCATGCCGACTGAGCGCACAGCTCACCCGCACCGCCGTGACGGGCGCGGTGACCGTGGTGCCAGCAGCATTGGACAGGGTGCAGCTCTGGCCACTCGGCTGCGAATCGATTGTGATCTGATAGTCACCACCAAACGTCACGGGGGCCGCAAACGTGAAGCTGCCGTTGACGCTCAACGCAAGAGTGGTGGGGGTCACGCCACTGGCCACCAGCTTGAGTTGCACCTGTTGCCCAATCGCCAGGCCGCTCAGATCGCCGCCCACCGTGACCGTGCCTCGACTGCACTGGATGTCGATGTTGTTCACCGGCGCGTTGCCTGCGGTGCCCGTGCTGTTGGCCAACACGCATTGCGCGCCTGTGGGCTGGCTTGTGATGCTCACCGTGTACGGCGTACCCGAGGCCGGCCGTACCGGCAGGGTGTAGGGACCATTGGCTGAAATCATCACAGTGGACTGCGCGCCGCTGGACACCGTCAGGGTGGTGCCGGCGGGCAATCCGCTGACGGTTCCCCCCAGAATGGACGGGTTGTCGGCACAGACGACGGTGATGTTGCTGACATCGGCCTTGATGCCAACCGTGTCGGAGCCGTTGCTCACCGCGCAGGTCTGATTCAGGGGCTGCTGCAGCACCGTCAGGTTGTACTTGGCTCCGGAGGGCAGTGCGTCGGGAAAGCGAAAGTTGCCGTTCGACGACAGGGTGGCCTGCGTTCCCGCGCCGCTGAGCAACACCACTTGGCGCCCCGCGGACAAACCGGCCACGGTTCCACCCAGTGAATAACTGGGTCCGCTGCCGCCGCCACCTCCGCCGCAGCCTGCGATCAGCGCCAGGGCCAGCGCCGAGATTGCCTTGAGGGGATTCGTCCAGATGTTCATCATTGCACGCGAGCCCGGCCAGGCCGCTCCAGGAGCCGATGCTGGAAGATCGGAACCAGTCGATGAATCTTGATCAGGGTGGTGCCGGCGGCGGGACTCGAACCCGCACATCCAGTTACGAATCACGGGTTTTAAGCCCGTTGCGTCTACCGATTTCGCCACGCCGGCCACCGGGCTTGACGATGCGGCGTCTTGCAACTTTGCTGACGTCAAGCCTGGGCCCGCCAGTGTAGTGGCGCCACCGGGCCCGCGCGCTGGCGCGGGCCCTCTTCTGCAAGTCAGCTGCCCGAGCCGGTACCGCCAGTTGGGCGCGGGCTCACGGTGATGACCTGCACTTCCTCTGTGCTCTTCAGTGTGCCGTCATCCACCATCAGGCGCAGGACATACTGACCCGGTTGATCGGGTATCAACGCCTGCACCGGCAGCTTGGGTTCGCGAAGCTCCAGCGTGCTGTTGCTGGGCTTGATTTCCAGGCGCCATTGGTAGGTGAGCAACTGCGGCGATCCGTCATCCTCGCTGGTGCGACCGTCATATGTGAGCACCGAGCCGACAACACCGGTGGACGGTCCCTGAATCTTGGCCCGCGGCGCTTGGTTGACCGCGCGCACGGTGATGGTGGTCAGGGACACATCGCTGTTGACGGTCCCGTCGTTGACGGTAAGGGCCAATACATAGGTACCCGGCATATCAGGCGTGATGGACACAGTCCGCGCGGTGGATGTGGTCCCGCCCGCGCTGGGGCTCAAACGCGCTGTACTGGGCTGCGGCGTCGTGGGGCTGGAGACCAACTGCCAGGCATAGGTCAGCGGATCCCCATTGGCGTCGCGGCTGCTGCCGCCATCCAAAACGACCGGCGTACCGACCATCACCGACCGGTCGCCTCCTGCATCGGCAATGGGCGCAGCATTGCGTTGGCCCACGCGGACCGAGACGATGTCACTGGTGCGATTGCCCTGGGAATCCGTCACGGTCAATCGAAAGACATAGGTGCCGGCCACATCAGGAACATACTGGGCCCGGATCGAGTCCTCATTGACGATGCGGAGTGCGTTGCCGGCACCCCCCTCAGGCCTTGACACCAATGACCAGAGGTAACTCAGCAGAGACGAATTGGCGCCACCCGAGCCTGAGGCACTGCCGTCCAGAACGATGGTGGAGCCCACGACCACGGACTGGCTTTGGCCCGCTGAAACCGTGGGAGTCCCGGTTCGGGCCGCACGCACGGTGACGCTGCGTTCCGCGCTGCTGGCGCGACCGTCACTGACGATCAGGCCCACCACATAGTCGCCGGCCTGATCCGGAACGAATTCGGGACGGGCCGAGGTATCAAAACCCAGCACCGCCTGGCTGTTCACGGGGCGGGAAATCCAGCGCCATGAGTAGCGCATGAGGTCGCCATTGGGATCCACACTGGCCGAGCCATCCAAGGTGATCCTGGCGCCCACCAGGACCACCGAGGCGGGCCCGGTGGCCACGGCAGTCGGCGGGACGTTGGCCGAACCAGATGTGACGGTGATGAAGACGGGCTCACTGCTCGAAGTGCTGTCGCTGACCGAAAGCGACACCACATAGCTGCCGCTGACGTCGGGGGTGAAAGAAGGACGCGGCGTGTTGGCCCCGGTTAGCGTGGACATGCTGCCGGCCGGCCGGGTGGCAAAAGCCCATCGATAGACGATCAGGTCGCCGTCAGGGTCGGAACTGCCGGTTCCGTTGAGAACCACCTCCACCCCATTGACGGCGGTGATGTCCTCCCCCGCCTTGGCCAATGGCGCTTGGTTGCTGCGCGTGGCGGTCACCATCACGGTCGCCGGGGAACTGTCGGCCTTGCCGTCATTGACCACCAGGCGGAACGAGTAGCTGCCCTGCAAATCGGAGACGAACGCGGGCTTGGCCGAGGTCGCGTCGCTGAGCGCGGCCTGGCTACCCGCGGGGCGGGCGACCACCTCCCACTTGTACGTCAGTGTCTGCCCATCCGGGTCGCGGCTTCCCGTTCCGTCAAGAATCACGGACGTGCCGATGAGGGCGCTGACCGGCGCGGTGATCAGCGCCACCGGAACCTGGTTCGCAGCGCTGCTGTTGCCACAGACCAAGGAACCCAAGGAACCCAGGGAGGTGCCCGAACAGCCTCCCGAGCCCCCCCCGCAGCCCGTCAGCATCAGGGCAGAGGTTCCGAAAATCAGTATCCAGCGGGCGATCGTGTTCATGGTGGTCTGCGAGAGTCCTGCTCAGTGATCGACATGAAGCCATCATCCTTGAGCTGACGCAAACCCCTGAATGCCGCGGGACCCCAACGGGGTTTGCTCAAGTCGACGACGATCGCGCCGATCCACCGAGCGTATCGAACGATCCTGAAAGCCGCCACCATGCAGCGCTGCCTGACGACATTGACGACCTTGACGACCTTGACGATCCTTCTTTCGCTGAGCGGATGCGCCAGCGTGATGCTGCCGGACAACCGGCATTCGCGGATCTACGTCACGACCTCATGTGGGCCGGTACAAAACGTGGGAGCGCGTTGCGTGATGACGGGGGGCGGCAGCAGCGCGGCATTCGACACACCGGCCGACGTGCGGGTACCGAACTCGTGGAATCTGCTGACGGTTGAATGCCAGGGCGAGATGTTCGGTGCGGCTTCGACCACGATCATGCCCAAGCCCAACCTGGGGCTGGTGGGCAAT
This sequence comes from Rubrivivax sp., assembly GCA_027487995.1. Taxonomy (GTDB): domain Bacteria; phylum Pseudomonadota; class Gammaproteobacteria; order Burkholderiales; family Burkholderiaceae_C; genus RFTU01. The sequence continues at coordinate 8,491 of JAIYCN010000281.1, forward strand.
CTGCTCGTGGGAGGCGCACCCGGGGCCCTGGTGGACACGGCCACCGGGCGCGGCTTGAACTACGACCGCGTCGTGAACCTGCACCGGAACCAATGTTTCCGGTAGGTTCACGCGCAAGCGATCAGGCCTTCTTGGCGTAGGCGCTGCACCAGCCGTTGCCGGCCACCTGCTTCGCGCCGAACAGGGGGCAGCCACCCCAGGCATCGGTCACCTTGCCTTGATAGAGCTGGCAGTTCGAGCACTTCTGGGCCTTGTCGTGCTTGGGGAACTTCTTTGCGTCGACCTTGGTGGTGTCGTGCTTGTAGCCGACAGCCGTGGCTTGTGCGTCGTCCTCGTCAAGCTTGGCTTGGGCCTGTGCAGCAGAAGCAGCCAACAGGGCAGAGCCGGCGGCCAGTTGCATCATGAAAACACGGCGGTTCGATTGGGTCATGGTTTCTCCAGTTAGGGTCGGCAGAGCACAAGGCCCGCACGGGGAGATGGTGGCACAAGTCCAATTCCGAGCGCGCCACTGGCTTATGCGGACTTGAGCCTGCTCCCACTCATCTTCAGACCCTCAACGCCGCGTTCAAACACTGCGTTGACACAGGGCTACAAGGCCCGTCATCTTCCTGCCGACGGGCGCCAAGGCCTACACGCGCGCGAGCCCCAGCAGGTGCGCCATGTCCTTGAAGAAGATCCGCACATGGGCCATGGGCTTGGCCCGCACCAGCGCCTTGTTCATGTAGGCATCGAAGGTGAGCTGTTGCACATCCTTGTCCTTGCAGATGCTCACGAAGCGCTCGCGCCGCTTGTCGTTGCGGTACCAGAAGTGCTGCATCATGCCCAATACCCAGAACACCTTGCCGTGGTCCTTCATGAAGCGCCGACGGGCCTGGGCCAGATCAGCCGCGCGGCCCGACGCCAGGAAGGCATGGGCGGCATCAGCCGCAAGGCGCCCGCCGAACATGGCGTAATAGATGCCCTCGCCCGAGGCTGGCGCCACCACACCGGCCGCATCACCGGCCAGCACCACATGCCGACCATCGTCCCAACGGGGCAGGGGTTTGAGCGGAATGGGCGCACCTTCACGCCTCAGTGTTTCCGTGCCCATCAGCCCCGCCGCCTGGCGAAGATCCGCCACGGCGCCACGCAGGGAGAAGCCCTTGTCCGCACTGCCGGTGCCCACGCTCATCGTGCCTCCGTGCGGAAACACCCACCCGTAGAAGTCCGGCGAGAGGTGCCCGCGGTAGTACACGTCACAGCGTGAAGGGTCGTAGTCGGGATGACCGGGCTGCGGCGAACGGATGATCTCGTGATAAGCGAATACGTATTTCGTCTTTTCAGCGCCGGGCACCGCTTGGCGCGCCACCTCAGACCGCGCGCCATCAGCCCCAATCACGCAATGGGCACGCACCGAGCGTGCCACCGCATGCGAATCGCCTGCGCGCTGGCGCTCTTCAAAGTGAACCACCGCGGGCCCATCCGGGGGACTTTCCACACCCACGAAGCGGCCGATACGCCGATGCGCCCCGGCCGATGCAGCGCGCTCACGCAGCCACTCATCGAAGACGTCGCGGTCCACCAAGCCAACGAAGCCCCCTTCGATGGGAATGTCCACCTTGACGTCCTGCGGGGAAATCATCCGCGCGCATTGGGCCTTCGCCACCAACAGATGGTCTGGAATGTCGAAGTCGCGGATGAGCCGAGGCGGAATGGCACCGCCACACGGCTTCACGCGACCCATGCGGTCCAACAGCAGGACCGAACGGCCCTTGCGGGCCAGGTCGTGGGCAGCGGTTGCGCCGGCAGGCCCACCGCCCACCACCACGACGTCATAAAGATCGGGATTCATGCAGGCTCCTGACTGGGAAGGTGGGTATGAGGCGCCACTCGTGGCGGGGAAGAATGGGATGGCGCCTCAGAGGCCGGTGTATTGGCCGACGGCAGCAGCCGTGCCACTTGCCAAGCCAGGACGGCCGCGCACACGAACAGCAGTGACTCCAGCGCAAACACCAGGGCGTAGGCCACACCCGCATCGACGATGAACCAACGCGCCACATCACTTGCGGCTGCACCGGCCAGTCCACCAAATCCGAAGGCGATGGCCTGGGCAGCGCCCCAAAGACCAACCCGCGTACCTTCACGCCGCTCGCGGCCATGACCCGCCAACCGCATCATCGAGGCGATGGCTGCAATCGAGAACATGCCGTTGGCCGCTCCCATGAGTGCGACCGTGGCGCGCAGTGGCCAGCCCGGTCCCATCACGCCCGCCACCGACAACAGCCCCAGCGCCACGGCGGAAAGCAGGCAACCGCCCACGGCCCAGAACGTGAGGCTGCGCAGCCAGCCCCTGCCCCAACCGGTGCAGGCCGCGACCAACAACATGCCCGCGAGCACGCCGGCATGCTGCAGGCCGGAAAGCGCGGTGGTTTCTCCCGGCGTCCAGCCGAACACCAGACCGGCAAACGGCTCGAGGATGAGGTCCTGGGAGCTGTAGGCCAACATCGAAACGAACACAAAAAAGGTAAACCGGCGAGCGGCCGGCTCGGCCCAGACGTCGGTCAGGGCCGCGCGAAATCCATGCGCTGCCGAGTTGGAACCGAGGTCCTGCGCATCGCGCGACAGTGAACCGGAGAACCGAGGTTCCACGCGCCAGAGTGCCAACGCCGTCACCAGCAAGGCGATCCCCGACACCGACAGGCTGACGATCAAAAGCCGCTCATGCGAATAAGGATCCAACAACTTGCCCACCACGCCGGCTGTGATGGCAAATCCGAAGATCATCATCAGCCACACCACCGTGGCCGCGGGACCGCGGCGCGCAGGGGCCACGCGCTTGGCCAACAGGGCCAGCAGCGATGTGCCACTGGCGCTGACTCCCAAGCCAATCATCAGGAATGCCAACACCGCCATCAACACGCCGGCAGTGAAGTCATGCGCAAGCTGCGTGGTGGCCCACGCCGCCAGCACTCCACCGGCTGCCAGCACCGCCATGCCCCCCATGATCCAGGGCGTGCGACGTCCACCGGTGTCGGATCCATGGCCCATACGGGGCCTTGTAATTTGAACCGCATAGTGCAGTGCCACGAGCAGACCCGGCAACAGAGCCGGCAGTGCCAGCTCCACCACCATCACCCGGTTGAGCGTGGACGTGGTCAGCACCACGACCGCACCCAGCGCTGTCTGCACCAACCCCAGACGCACGATACCCAGCCAGCCCAACGTCGTCGACGAATCCACAGCGGCCTCTTCGGGCGCGCCTGATGTGCGGCCAAGCTGACTCACAGGCCGGCCCCCGAGAAGCCGCCCGCACGGAGCGCAAACGCGCTGGCCAACATACCGAGCACGTACAGCAGCACACCGAATCCGCTGTACCAGACAGCGCGCTCAGACGGTCGCTTCAGAAAGTGCCGCATCAAGCCCAGTTGGCCGAGCAGCATGAGGCCCACAATGCCCGCATGCAGAGGTTGCCCCCAGGCCACCAAGGCAAGGACCACCACGGCCTGCGGCAGGGCCATCGCCCAACACGCCACGCTTGCGGCGCGGTTCACTCCGAGGCGCACGGGCAGTGAACCCACGCCCATTGCGCGGTCACCTTCGACGGACTTGAAGTCGTTGAGGGTCATGATGCCGTGCGCGCCGATGCTGTAGAGAGCCGCCAACAGCAGCGAACGGGCATCGGGCATGGCACCTCCGGCCATCACCGCAGCACCGGTCACCCAGGCAAGCCCTTCGTAGCACAGCCCACAGGCCGCGTTGCCCCACCAACCATTGAGCTTCAGCCGCAAGGGCGGCGCGCTGTACGCCCATGCCAGCGCCAGACCCAGCACGGCGGCACCGAACCCCCAAGGCCCCAGGGCCGAAGCCACGACAAGCGACAGCAGGGTCCAGATGATGGCGATGTAGAGACCCCACCGACCCGGCATGCGGCCCGAGGGGATTGGCCGCCGAGGTTCGTTGATGGCGTCCACATGGCGGTCGAACCAGTCATTGACCGCCTGGCTGGTGGCACACACCAGAGGCCCAGCCAACAACACTCCCAGTACGACCAGTCCCCAACGATCAGCCAACGCCACGCCGGAGGCCACGACACCACAGGCAAAGGCCCACATGGGCGGGAACCAGGTGATCGGCTTGAGCAGCTCGGCCACCGCGGACAACTGGGGACGCGACATGGTGGGGTACCTTACGCCCACCATGCCGGGTTGTCAATTCAGATTGACGCTAAATACTGTCCCGCGAAATTGACAGAGGAGATCGGCTTTCTCAGTTTTCCGCTTCCTGCTCACCCACCAAACCGAACCGGCGCAGCTTGACATACAGGGACTGCCGGGAAAGGCCCAGCATTTCAGCGGCCGAGGCACGGTTGCCCCGCGTGAGTTCCAGCGCCGCCTCAATGCAGCACTGCTCGATGAGGTCGGTGGTCTCGCCAACGATCTCCTTGAGCGGAACACGGCCAACCAATTCAGCCATTTGCTCCACCGAGCGTGGCAGGGCGGGCGCCCCAGAGGCTTCGGGCGTGATGCGGCGACCGACGTCCCGAATGGCAAAGCCCAAAGTGGGCGGCTCGGAATCCGGGATGCAGGCCGCGGAAATCTCCACCTGAGCGGAAAGCCCCAGCCGACCGCGCAGCGAGGTGGAAAAGAGCCGGATGCTGCCGCTCTGCCGCAGATGGGACAGCAACACGCTTTGGTCCACCACTGTTCGGCCGAGCCATCGCTCCAGCGGTTGGTTCTGAACCTGCTCAACCGATGCTTCCTGCGTGAGCTCGAGAAAGGCGTGGTTGGCCGAGAGAACCTTGCCGGCCATATCGGTCACGACAAACGCATCGGGCATGGCCTGGACCACCTGGGCCAGCCGCAGCTTGACCTCGTCCTCGACCGGCATCTGAACCGCCGCGACGTCCAAGGGCCGCACTTGGATCAGGTAGGACGCCCCGCCTTCATGACGGATCAGCGTGGCCCGGGTCTGCACCTTGATCCCCGTGCCGGCCAGGGTGAGCTGGACGCCGTCTCCACGACCAGTCGTTCTCACGCCACCCAGGTAATCCGCAAGCGCCATGGCCTGCGAAGGATGGACGAGATCGGGCATGAGCCGGCCTTCAAGGCTGTCGGTCGGCAACAGACCGCACAGCAGGCGAGCCGCCGCATTGGCCTCGGTCACCTTCTGATTGGCCGTGCCCACCACGAATACACCCTCCGAGACGGAATCGAAGAGAAGGCGATAGCGCGTTTCCAGGTGTCGCAGCCGAAGGTAGTCGCGTTCCAGCGAAAGCTGGGCACCCACGAGGCGCTGCTGCAGGGACGCCAGTTGCCGCATGTCGCGGCCGAAAGCGACCACCTGCCCCATTTCGCCGAGCTGCACGGCCGAGTACAGCATCGGCACGTCACCACCCTGCGAAGCCGGGAAATTCAAATGCCGCCAGCGTCGGGTGCGATGCTGGGCTGCGTCTTCGAGCAAGGCCGTCACCTTGCTTCGACTCTCTGAAGTGACGATGTCCACCCAGGCCTTGCCCTGCCAACGCTGGTGCCCGATGACACTGAGCTCGGGGTTGCCCACAGCGACGCTGGAGATCAGACCTTGCCGGTCGATGACCAGGGCAATGTCGGCGGCGGCCGCCAACAACGCCGCCGTGGCCTGGGCATCAAGGCCGGCCAGCGCGTTGAGGGGCACTTCCTGCTGGTTCAACAGAAGATCTCCGTATGCCGGTACGAGCAAAGGGTTGACTCGATCGTTCATCTTGAGCGTCAGTTCTGTTGCAATGCCGATACTGCCTGGAATGCAAAGGGTGTCGCTCAGTTCGCCACTGACGCCCTACGGACAGGCACTGCCTGTCCGGCCACATCCACTGCCTCTTTCGCGTCGAGCGTGACTGCATCCGCTCCCACCCGCGTGGCCAAGTCCGGCACCGACTGTGCCAGAGGGCCGCCCACCATCACGAGAATACCCTTGTTGACCGACACTTTACGAATGTCGGAGATCAAGGCCGTGATTAAAACCAATTGATTCGGTGCCGAAATGGACAAGGCCACGACGTCGAACCACTCCTTGCGCACCAGCCGCAGCAGTTCGGCACGACTGAGGTCGTGCGAACTGAAGACATCCCAACCGTCGCGCCGGAAGAAGTCCGCCACCATGGCCGCACCCAAGGTGTGGTGCGACCCGGGAACAGGCGAAATCATCACTCGGCGGCTGCTGGGCTCGACCCCATGCTCGAGGAATTCCGGACTGAGGTCGTAGGCCACCTGCTGAATGCGCAGCAAGGCCAAGGTAACAAGCACGAAATCGCAGGTATCCGCTTCCCACATGACGCCGATCTTGCGCGCTGCAGGAGTGATGAGATCCAGATAAAGCGACTCGATCGAAACGCCCTCGTCCTTGAGGCGCATGACGAAGGCGCGGGTCTGATCCGCCTCACCCCGCAGGCTGATTTCGACGAGAGCGTTCACATGGGCCACATCCAACTGTCGCCCAGAAGATGCCGCAGCCTCACCCATCATGGAGGGCGGTGCGGACAGAGGCGATCGATGGGCGTTCATCAGCCGGGGAACGATAGCGTTTTCCAGCACGGACTGAACCGCCCGGCGAACCTGGCGATCTTCAGTACGGTTGCGACGCCCGGTATCGGGGCGGCGGCTGGATTCAAGCGGGCCTTCTTCTGCGGTGTAGAGCGAGCGATCCAATCCTGCGTCTCCTGCTTCTGGGCGCTGGCTGACGAGAAGTGGACCCGCCGCGACCCAAGGGCCGGCCGGGAAATTCCGCTCGAAGGCAATCAACGCCACGCTTCACTTGAAACAGCAGGGAAACGTGGTCAGACCTGATTCCCGCACTATCGCTGTTTCCCGCCGGAGTTTCAAGCGCGTTTACAGCGCATTGGCACCGAAATTCGAGACGGCGACGCCAGTAGGCCACAAATCCAGTGTCATGTCCAGTTAACGTCAACTCTGGTTGACATTCAGGGGTGAGCCGACTAGATTCCGGGCATGACCGCAGTTCAGCCCCCCCGCACCGCCTCCCTCGTGGCGGCGGCGCCCGTGCGCCCGCCTGGAGCGGGCCTCTACACCCCCGAGCAGAAAAAGCGACGGGACGAGTCCGTCTGGACGCTCGTCCAGGGGGTTCTGGCGCCGCTGCAGTTCCTGGTGTTCCTGGTCAGCTTGGGGTTGGTCCTGCGGTACCTGGCCACCGGCGAAGGGCTGGCCTGTGCCACGGGTTCGGTGCTTCTCAAGACGGCTGTGCTGTACCTGATCATGCTGACCGGCTGCATCTGGGAAAAAGCGGTCTTCGGCGTCTATCTGTTTGCCCCGGCCTTCTACTGGGAAGACGTGTTCAGCATGCTGGTGCTGGCCCTGCACACGGCCTACGTGGCCTCGGTCATCCAGGGTTGGATGAGCCCAGGACAGCAGATGGTGCTGGCGCTGGCGGCCTATGCCGCCTACGTGATCAACGCCGGCCAGTTCCTGTGGAAATTGAGGGCTGCGCGGCTACAAGCGCAGCAGGAAGCGACCGCTGGAGGCCCTGAGTCTGGACTGCAGGCGCCCGCCGGTGCAACGCGCACCGCCGCAGGTTCAAAGGGGGAGTCCATGACCAACGCATGGGCCGGGGGCGTCAAGTCATGAGCCCCGTCATTCCCATCCAATCCGCATCCGATTGCGCGCCTTCGGCCGCCGCAACCCAAGGGGTTCTGCGCGAACGAGGTCAGCGCGAAGTGTTCTGCGGGCTCACCGGCATCATCTGGCTGCATCGCAAGATTCAGGACGCGTTTTTCCTGGTGGTGGGTTCGCGCACCTGCGCGCACTTGGTCCAGTCCGCCGCGGGCGTGATGATCTTTGCGGAACCGCGATTCGCCACCGCCATCATCGATGACCGCGACCTGTCCGGCATTGCAGATGCGCAGGATGAACTGGACCGCGTGGTCAAGCAACTGCTGAGCCGGCGGCCGGACATCAAGACGCTGTTCCTGGTGGGCTCCTGCCCCAGCGAGGTCATCAAGCTCGACCTCTCCCGCGCTGCAATGCGCCTGTCCCGAGAGTTCGCGCCTCAGGTGCGCATCCTGAACTACTCGGGCAGCGGGATCGAAACCACCTTCACGCAAGGCGAGGACGCCTGCCTGGCTTCGCTGGTGCCCTGCCTGCCCGCCGCCACAGCCGATGGGGAAGCCCCCTCCCTCATGGTGGTGGGCTCACTGCCCGATGTGGTGGAGGACCAGTTCATCCGGCTGTTCAACGCCATGGGATTGGGGCAGGTGCACTTCATGCCACCTCGCCGGTCCACCGAATTGCCGCCTGTGGGCCCCAACACCCGGTTTCTCCTGGCACAACCCTTCCTGGCCGATACCGCGCGCGCGCTGGAAGCCCGTGGCGCCCAACGCATCGCGGCACCCTTCCCCTTTGGCGTCGAAGGCACCACCGCGTGGCTGCAGGCCGGTGCGGCGGCCATGGGCATCTCCAGCTCGGCGGTGGAGCAGGCCACCGCCGCTGCACGGGAGCGCGCCAGCGCGGCCCTTGCGCGGCTGCGTCCGGCCCTGCAGGGTCGCAGCCTCTTCTTTTTCCCCGACTCACAGTTGGAGATTCCCCTGGCGCGCTTTCTGCACCGGGAGTTGGGCATGTCCCTGATCGAGGTGGGCACTCCGTACCTTCACCGGCAGCACATGGCCGAGGAATTGGCCTGGCTACCGCCGGGCGTTCAGCTGTCAGAGGGCCAGGACGTAGAGCGTCAACTGGACCGCTGCCGGCAGGCACGCCCGGACATCGTGGTGTGCGGGCTGGGGCTGGCCAATCCGCTCGAGATGGAAGGCATGACCACCAAGTGGGCCATCGAACTGGTGTTTTCGCCGGTTCACGGCTACGACCAGGCTGCCGACCTGGCCCAACTCTTCGCCCGACCGCTGGACCGCCGCCAGCGACTGGCCGCCTGAACGGACCCGCCGCACCATCATGCAGTTGACCCTCTGGACGTACGAAGGCCCTCCCCACGTGGGTGCGATGCGCGTGGCAACGGCGCTCAAGGACGTGCATTACGTCCTGCACGCACCGCAGGGCGACACCTATGCCGATCTGCTCTTCACCATGATCGAACGGCGAGGTCAGCGGCCGCCTGTGACCTACACCACTTTCCAGGCACGCGACCTGGGTGGCGACACGGCCGAACTGTTCAAGACCGCAGTGCGAGACGCCCATGAGCGCTTCAAGCCCGGCGCCCTGTTGGTGGGTGCGTCCTGCACGGCCGAGTTGATTCAAGACGACCCGGGCGGCTTGGCGCAAGCGCTGAATCTGCCGGTGCCGGTGGTACCCCTGGAATTGCCCTCCTACCAACGCAAGGAGAACTGGGGCGCAGCCGAAACGTTCTACCACCTGATCCGTGCGCTCTTGAACGCCGAATCCCGCTCACCGGAAGCGGGCGTGCGGCCCAGCCTGGAAGGCCGCCGCCCCCGCTGCAACTTGCTGGGCCCCACCGCACTGGGATTTCGCCATCGGGACGACGTCACCGAAGTGAAGCGACTGCTCGCGGAGATGGGTATTGACGTCTCTGTCGTGGCCCCCATGGGCGCCACCACGGCGGACCTCATGCGTTTGCCGCAAGCGGACTTCAACGTGGTGATGTACGCCGAAACCGGCGCCACCGCTGCGCAGTGGCTGCAGCGGCAGTTCAAGCAACCCACGGTGCGCACCACGCCCATCGGTGTGCAGGGCACGCGGGAGTTCATCGCCGAGGTGTCGTCCGTGGTGCAGTCCTTGGGCGGCGCCGTGCAGGCGATTGATGAACAGGCCAGCCGTGCGCCCTGGTACTCGCGGTCGGTGGACTCCACCTACCTCACGGGCAAGCGGGTGTTCATCTTCGGTGACGCCACCCATGCCGTTGCAGCGGCACGCGTGGCCAGCCGCGAAATGGGATTCACCGTGGTGGGGCTGGGCACCTACAGCCGTGAACAGGCCCGCGAAGTGCGGGATGCCGCTGCCGCCCTGGGACTGGAAGCTCTGATCACGGATGACTACCTTCAGGTGGAAGATACCGTGGCAGCCCTGCAGCCGGAACTGGTGCTGGGCACGCAGATGGAGCGCCACATCGCCAAACGGCTGGGTATCCCCTGCGCGGTCATCTCAGCACCGGTGCACGTCCAGGACTTCCCGGCGCGCTACGCGCCACAAATGGGATTCGAAGGCGCCAACGTGCTCTTCGACACCTGGGTGCACCCGCTGATGATGGGCCTGGAGGAACACCTCCTGCACATGTTCAAGGACGACTTCGAATTCCACCAGGAGGCGGCACCCTCGCACTTGGGCAGCACGGTGAGGACCCCCTTGTCGGAGATGGCCTCGCCCACGGTCGATTCAGCACTGCAGGCAGCCGAACCACAGGGATCTGCTGCCGACACTGAAGCTTCGGTGATCGCCCAGCCGGCAGCGGTGGCACTTTCGGAAGACGCCCTCCGCTGGGCTCCAGATGGCGAGCGGGAACTCAAGAAGATCCCCTTCTTCGTTCGCGGCAAGGCCAAGCGCAACACCGAGCGCTACGCGCTCGATCACGGGATTGCCTTGATCACGGTTGAAACCCTCTATGACGCCAAGGCCCATTTCAGTCGTTGATGCGCGCAGCGCAACCGCGATGAGGGTGACCATCGTCACGATGGACAGCCATCTGTGCGCGGCGGCCGAACGGGCCAACCGTGCCTTGGCGCAGCAACTGCCCGGCGTGCGGCTCACGGTGCACGCCGCATCCGAATGGGCCGACAGCCCCGCGCGCCTGCAAGCCTGCCTGGACGACATCACCGGCGCGGACATCGTGATCGCGGCCATGCTCTTCCTGGAAGACCACTACACGCCGCTTCTGTCCGCGCTGCGTCAACGACGCGAGCATTGCGACGCCATGGTGTGCATCCTGTCGGCAGCGGACGTCACCAAGCTCACGCGCTTGGGCAAGTTCGACATGCAGGCTCCGCAGAGCGGCCCCATGGCGTTTCTGAAGAACCTGCGCGGCAAGCACAAGGAAGGCGAAGCCGGCGGCAGCAAGGCCACAGCGGGTGAGCGGCAGATGAAGATGCTGCGCCGCTTGCCCAAGATCCTTAAGTACATCCCCGGCACCGCGCAGGATGTGCGCGCCTATTTCCTGAGCCTGCAATACTGGCTCTCTGGGTCGGACACCAACATCGGGGCCATGGTGCATTTCCTGGTGGACCGCTATGCCACCGGGCCTCGCGCAGCGCTCAAGGGCCGCTCCAAGCCACCCGAGCCCCGTGAATATCCTGAAGTCGGGGTCTACCACCCCCGCATGCAGCACGCGTCAGCCGTGGGCCGCATGTCTGGCTCCCTGGACGCCTTGCCCAGCACCGCCACCACCGGCGCGCGCGGCACCGTTGGCCTGCTGCTGATGCGTTCCTATCTGCTGGCCGGCAACACTGCCCACTACGACGGCGTGATCACGGCCCTGGAAGCGCGCGGGCTGCGCGTCATTCCCGCCTTTGCCTCCGGCCTGGACATGCGCTCGGCCATCGAGGCCTTCCACATGAAGGGCGGCCACAGCACCATCGACGCACTGCTGTCCCTGACCGCCTTCTCCTTGGTGGGCGGCCCCGCCTACAACGACAGCCAGGCTGCCGAAGAAATCCTCGCTCGCCTGGACGTCCCCTATTTCGCCTCCTACCCCGTGGAATTCCAGACTCTGGACCAATGGGGCGCCTCCAGCCGCGGCCTCCTGCCAGTGGAGGCCACGATGATGGTGGCCATCCCGGAACTCGACGGCTCAAGCGGGGCCATGGTCTTCGGTGGCCGAGGAAGCGCCGGTCAGGTGGCCTGCACCGGATGCTCACACCGCTGCACTTTTGAGAACACCCCCGACTCGCACGACATGCACAGTTGCATCGAGCGCGCGGACATGCTGGCTGCGCGCATGGGGCGCATCGTGGACCTGCGCCGCGCCCGTCGGGCCGACAAGCGTGTGGGCCTGGTGATCTTCAATTTCCCGCCCAATGCGGGCAACACCGGAACCGCCGCCTACCTGTCGGTGTTCGAGTCGCTGCACAACACGATGACCATGCTGCAGCAGCAGGGGTACACCCTCACGGTGCCGGCCACGGTGGACGACCTGCGCCGCGAGATCATCCAAGGCAATGCGCAGACCTACGGCGCCATGGCCAATGTCCACGCACTGATCGGCGCTGACGAGCATGTGCGGCGAGAAAAGCACCTCGCGGAAATCGAAGCCCAGTGGGGACCCGCACCAGGCCGCCAGCAAAGTGACGGGCGGAACATCTGGGTGCTGGGCAGGCAGTTCGGAAACGTCTTCGTGGGCATCCAACCAGCCTTCGGCTACGAAGGCGACCCGATGCGGCTGCTCTTCGAAAAGGGGTTCGCGCCCACACACGCCTTCAGCGCGTTCTACCGTTGGCTAAAGGAAGACTTCAATGCCCATGCCGTGCTGCATTTCGGCACCCATGGTGCACTGGAATTCATGCCGGGGAAACAAACCGGCATGACGGCCAATTGCTGGCCCGACCGCCTGATAGGCGACCTGCCCAATCTGTACCTGTACGCTTCCAACAATCCCTCTGAAGGCACGATTGCCAAGCGTCGCGCAGCGGCCACGCTCATCAGTTATCTCACACCTCCAGTGGCACAGGCCGATCTCTACAAGGGACTGGCCGATCTGAAGGCGCTGGTGGAGCGCTATCGCGGGTTGGAGCCGGATGCACTCACCGGTGAAGAAGGTCAGGACCTGCTGCAGATGATCGGCCAACAGACGGTGGATCTGCAACTCGTGGAATCCGCCGATGCCTGGGTGGCGCTGAACGGCGACGCGGTGGGTTGGCTGAACGACAAGCTGCTTGAACTGGAATACACGCTCATCCCCCACGGACTGCATGTGGTGGGTCAGCCGCCCTCGTCAGTGGAGCGGGTCGACATGCTCGTGGCCCTGGCCGAGTCCACCCACGACGCCCATCCGCCTCGCGAGTGGGTGGAATGCCTGGTCAACGGGACGCCGGCTCAAGATGTGTTGAGGCGGCTGGGCGCCCCAGCCGACGCCGAGCAGACCACGTTGCTCGCCAAGTTGGCCGATGCAGACCGGCTGCTGGCGCAGGACTTTGAGCTCCAGGGCATCTTCAAGGGTTTGGAAGGCCGCTTCATTCGGCCCGCCCCGGGGGGCGACTTGATGCGGACCCCGGAAATCCTGCCCACGGGCCGCAACCTGCACGGCTTTGATCCGTTCCGAATTCCAAGCGCCTATGCGGTGCGGGACGGCGCACGACAGGCGCAGCGCCTTCTGGCGCGGCACATGAGCGACGGCAACCCCATGCCCGAAAGCGTGGCCATGGTGCTGTGGGGCACGGACAACCTCAAGAGCGAAGGGGGCCCGATTGCGCAGGCCCTGGCGCTCATGGGAGCACGACCCCGCTTCGACAGCTATGGACGTCTGGCTGGCGCGGAGTTGATGGACTTGCAGACCTTGGGACGTCCGCGCATCGACGTGGTGATCACCATCTCCGGAATCTTCCGCGACCTTCTGCCGCTGCAGATCAAGTTGCTGGCCGAGGCGGCCTACCTGGCCGCCGCTGCCGATGAGCCGCTGGAGATGAACCATGTTCGCCGCCATGCGCTGGCCTATCAGCAGGAGCACCGCTGCGACCTGGAAACCGCGGCCTTGCGCGTCTTTGGAAATGCCGATGGCGCCTATGGCTCGAATGTAGGCAGCCTCGTGGACAACGCGAAGTGGGACGACGGCGATGAACTGGCCGAAACCTACAGCCGCCGCAAAGGCTTTGCCTATGGCCGCGCCGGCAAACCCACGCAGCAGGGCACCTTGCTCAAGAGCGTATTGGCCGATGTCAGCATGGCCTACCAGAACCTCGAATCGGTCGAGCTGGGCGTCACCACCATCGACACCTACTTCGACACCTTGGGCGGCATCAGCAAGGCGATCCAGCGCGCCAAGGGCGGCACTGCCGATGTGGCACCGGTGTACATCGGCGACCAGACCCGTGACACGCATGGCGGCGGAACCGTCCGCACGCTCACCGAGCAGGTGGCACTGGAAACGCGAACCCGCATGCTCAACCCCAAGTGGTACGAAGGCATGCTCAAGCACGGCTATGAAGGCGTGCGCCAGATCGAGGTGCACGTCACCAACACCCTGGGATGGTCCGCCACCACCGGTCAGGTGCAACCCTGGGTGTACCAGCAGCTTTCCGAGACCTTCATGCTGGACCCCGCCATGCGCGAAAGGTTGGCCAAGTTGAACCCGACCGCATCGGCGCGCGTGGCCAACCGGCTCTTGGAAGCCTACGAACGGAATTACTGGCAGCCCGATCAGGCGACGCTGGAGGCCCTGCGACGAGCAGGCGAGGAGCTCGAGGATCGGCTCGAGGGAGTTTACGAAGGAGCAGACGTTTGAGCACCACCACCCACATACCCCTCGGCCAGATCGGCCGCGGCCCCAAGCCCTCGTCATCACGGCCCGACGGCGAGGGTTCCGTCCAGGTCCAGATGGATCCGGCACTCAAGATCGGCACAGCCAAGGTCTTTGCGGTCTACGGCAAGGGCGGCATCGGCAAGAGCACCACGTCGAGCAATCTCAGTGCGGCCTTTTCCAAGCTGGGCAAGCGCGTGTTGCAGATCGGTTGTGACCCCAAGCACGACTCCACCTTCACGCTGACCAAGCGCATGGTGCCCACGGTGATCGACGTTCTGGAAAGCGTGGATTTCCATCCGGAAGAGTTGCGCCCGGAGGACTTCGTCTATGAGGGATTCAATGGCGTGATGTGCGTGGAGGCTGGCGGCCCGCCGGCAGGCACGGGCTGCGGCGGCTACGTGGTCGGCCAGACCGTGAAGCTGCTGAAGGAGCACCACCTGCTCGAAGACACCGATGTGGTGATCTTCGACGTGCTGGGTGATGTGGTGTGCGGTGGATTCGCTGCCCCGCTGCAGCACGCGGACCGCGCGCTGATCGTGACCGCCAACGACTTCGATTCCATCTTCGCGATGAACCGAATCGTGCAGGCCATCGGCGCCAAGGCGAAGAACTACAACGTGCGCTTGGGTGGCGTCATTGCCAATCGCAGCGCCGACACCGACCAGATCCAGAAATTCAACGATCGCG
>JAIYCN010000332.1 GCA_027487995.1 Rubrivivax sp.
CAGCCGTGACCGGCGCACGGGGGCCGCGCCTGCTGGGCGCGTTCTACCCCGCTGCTTGAAACTTCAGGCTGAGAAAGAAGAACCGCAGCCGCAGGTGGTGGTGGCGTTGGGGTTCTTGATGACGAACTGGGCGCCCTGGAGGTCTTCCTTGTAGTCGATCTCGGCGCCGACCAGGTACTGCAGGCTCATGGCGTCGATCAGCAGGGTCACGCCGTTCTTCTGCATCTGGGTGTCGTCTTCGTTGACAACTTCATCGAAGGTGAAACCGTACTGGAAACCCGAGCAGCCGCCGCCCTGCACGAACACGCGCAACTTGAGCTCGGGGTTGCCCTCTTCGGCCACCAGGTCGGCGACCTTGCCTGCGGCGCTGTCGGTGAAGACCAGGGGCGCGGGCATGCCATCGGTGGTGAGGTTGACTTGTTCGACTGCAGCGTTCATCGCTAAATCCTCCAGATTCAGTGGGATTATGGCCCGGTGGCGGCTTGCGTGTCGAAGACACGATGCCAACAGGGATGTTGACGTGAAAAAGCCACCGGCAGGCCTGGACCCACGCGGTGGCTTCTCGCCTTGCCAAACTCGACCACCAGGGGGCCGAGCGAGGCAACGGATGCACCGATCAGCGCTTGCTGAACTGCTTGCGGCGACGGGCGCCGTGCAGACCGACCTTCTTCCGTTCCACTTCGCGGGCGTCGCGGGTGACGAAGCCGGCGCGGCTGAGTTCGGGCTTGAGGTTCGCGTCGTAGTCGATCAGCGCGCGGGTGACACCGTGGCGCACCGCACCGGCTTGGCCGCTTTCGCCGCCGCCATGCACGTTGACCTTGATGTCGAAGGCCTCGGCATTGTTCGTCAGCAGCAGGGGCTGCTTGACGATCATGATGGAGGTCTGGCGGCCGAAGTACTGCTCAACGGGCTTGCCGTTGACGGTGATCTGGCCAGTGCCCTTCTTGATGAAGACACGGGCCACCGAGCTCTTGCGGCGGCCGGTGCCGTAGTTCCAATTTCCGATCATGGCCGCTCCTTAGATGCTCAGCGTTTTGGGTTGCTGGGCGGTGTGCGGATGCTCGGCACCTGCGTACACCTTCAGCTTCTTGACCATCGCGTAGCCCAGCGGGCCCTTGGGCAACATGCCCTTGACCGCCTTCTCCAGCGCACGGCCGGGATGCTTGGCCTGCATGTCCTTGAACTTCGTGGCGTAGATGCCGCCGGGGAAGCCCGAGTGACGGTAGTAGACCTTGTCTTCGGCCTTGTTGCCGGTGACACGGATCTTGTCGGCGTTGACGACGATGATGAAATCACCGGTGTCGACGTGAGGCGTGTAGATGGCCTTGTGCTTGCCGCGCAAACGGAGTGCCACTTCGCTGGCAACACGTCCGAGCACCTTGTCGGTGGCGTCAATCACATACCACTCGTGCTTCACTTCGGCCGGCTTGGCGCTGAAGGTCTTCATGAGAGTCTTTCTAGAGAACGGCAGCTGTTGATGTTCGACTGGCCCTGCGCCTACCCCCATTTCGGTGCCGATTCTGCTGTTCGGCCTCTCAACGAAGGGCTTGCGTCCGATGGTGGTGGGGTACTCGACGGAACCCTCAACTCACCAGAAACGGGCAACAACCATTCCCCGCTGCCAACGGGAAAGCCCGCCAGTATAGCGCAATGTGAGGTTTATCGGGAATTAGAGCGTGCGCCCCACATCCGGGAGGTTCGAGGGTTAGTATTAACCCGTATGAGCACCCTACCCCTCAATCCTCTGAACGCCTTGCTGGACTGGATCCCGGTCCGCTCCCTGTCTGAAGAGGACCGCCCCGCGATGCTGGCTCATCTGCTGGCCCTGAATGAATCCGACCGCAACATGCGCTTCGGGCAGGCCGTGGGTGACGAGCAGATTCGCCACTACGTGGCCGGCATCAGCCTGCGCGAAGGTGAGGTGTTGGGCATCTTCAACCGCAAGTTGGAACTCTTGGGTCTGTCCCATTTGGCCGACTTGGGGGAAGGTCAGGCTGAGTTCGGCGTGTCCGTCTTGCCCAAGGCACGCGGACGTGGCTTTGGTCAGTTGCTGTTCGACCACGCTTGCCTGCACGCCAGGGCGCGCGGCGTGTCGGAGTTGGTGATCCACACCCTCACCGAAAACGCGGCGATGATGGCCATTGCCCAGCGCGCGGGGGCCAGCATCGTGCGCGAATCGGGCGAGGCCATGGCGCGCCTGAGCCTGCCGCGCCTGGATGTGGGCGAGCGATGGCTGGCCCTGCTGGACGACCAGGCCGCAGAACTCGATTACCGGCTCAAGGCCGGACGCCTGCGGATGCAGGGGATGCTCACGGCGCTGGAAGCGGACTGAGCTTCTCGGCGCCCGCAGCTGAACGAGGTGCCCGGTTCCCTCAGGCTGCGGACCGCGCCGCCGCGTACCATGGGGCATGCACCCCGAATCCACTGCCACCTATTCAGGCCTCCAACCCCAAGAGGTACTGACCGCCTTGGATGCCGTGGGCTTGCGCGGCGACGGCCGTCTGCTGCAACTGAACTCCTACGAAAACCGCGTCTACCAAGCGTTTCTGGAAGATGGTCAGGCGGTGGTGGTGAAGTTCTACCGGCCGGGGCGGTGGACAGACGAGCAGATATTGGAAGAGCACGCGTTTGCGCGTGAATTGGAGGACGCGGAAGTGCCGGTGGTGGCGCCGCTTTCACTGCAGGCTCAGCCCGATTCAGGCGCTGCGGTGAGTGGCGGGCATGGCACGCTGGCCACGTGGACGCATGGGAATGCCTCCTGGCGCTTTGCGGTGAGCCCGCGCAAGGCAGGACGCGCCCCTGAGATCGATGACCCGGAAACCCTGCGCTGGATCGGCCGCTTCGTGGCACGCCTGCATGACGTGGGTGCCCGTCAGCCCTTCGTTTATCGCCGCACGCTGGATGTGCCGACCATTGGGCTGGCCAGTCAGCGTTGGCTGTTGGAGCAAGGATGCGTGACCCCGGCGGAATGCGCGGCCTGGGAGGACGCCTCTTCCCGCGCGCTGGACCTGGCTGGGCAGGCCTTTGAGCGCTGGCATTCGAAGGGCGGCGCCTTGCAGCTCCGTGTGCACGGAGACGCCCACCCGGGCAACATCCTGTGGCGCGAAGAAGGCCCGCACGTGGTGGACCTGGACGATGCCTGCAATGGGCCTTCAGTGCAGGACCTGTGGATGCTGCTGCCGGGCGACGAAGAAGGCCGTGCGCGCAGCCTGCGCCTGTTGTTGGAGGGCTATGAAACGGTGCGGGACTTCGACGATGCGGAGTTGGCACTGATTGAACCTTTGCGGACCATGCGGATGATTCAGCACAGCGCGTGGATTGCACAGCGCTGGGACGACCCGGCATTTCCGCGGGCGTTTCCGCACTTTGGGACGGCGGCGTATTGGAGTGAGCAGACGGCTCAGTTGCGGGAGCAGTTGTCGGGATAGGTTGCTGGTTTTTTGTGCGTCGATTGAGCGACGCATGCCGAGGACGGGCGGCGTGGGCCGGGGCGGGGTATGCGGCGCTCGCGCCCTTCACCTCGGCGAGCCCGCCTAAGGGCGGTCTCCCATCGGTTCCCGGGCTTTAAGCTCGCGCCGCATACCCCGCCCCAACCCACGCTGTGACACCGCCGCACACATTGAGCCGCACGCCATCAGGAACGCGCTGTGGCGATGAGGCCAAGCGCCACGCCGCGCGTGGGCGGCTCAGAGCGATGCCGGGCGGTGGGGGGAGTGCCCTCGCCAGACATTCAGCCCGGGAACCGATGGGAGACCGCCCTTAGGCGGGCTCGCCGAGGTGGAGGGCGTCTGGGAGGGCACGCCCCCCGCCGCCCGGCATCGCGACGCACAGCTCAACCGTCGTCCCAACTCCGAGACAAGCGAAGCGAGGGCCTCAAGCCGTCGGCAGTTGATAGTCCTTGAACTGCTCCCGCAGCTTGTTCTTCTGCATCTTGCCCGTGGCCCCCAAGGGAATGGCCTCGACGAACACCACATCATCAGGCGTCCACCACTTGGCAATCTTCCCGTCGTAGAACGCGATCAATTCTTCGCGCGTCACTTCGGCGCCAGGCTTCTTCACCACCACCAGCAGCGGACGCTCATCCCACTTCGGGTGCTTGGCCGCAATGCAAGCCGCCATCGCCACCGCCGGATGCGCCATCGCGATGTTTTCCAGGTCGATCGAGCCGATCCACTCGCCGCCGCTCTTGATCACGTCCTTTGTGCGGTCCGTGATCAGCATGTAGCCCTCGGCGTCGATCTTCGCCACGTCGCCCGTGGGGAACCAACCATCGCGCAGCACGTCGCCGCCCTCGCCCTTGAAGTACTGCCGCAGGATCCAAGGACCGCGCACCAGTAGGTCACCCGACTTGTCCGTACCGAAGGGAATCTCCCGGCCGTCCTCGTCCACCACCTTCATGTCCACGCCGAAGATGGCGCGGCCCTGGCGGTTCATCACCTCATAGCGCTCCTCCTGGGTCATGCCCAAATGGCGTGTCTTGAAGGTCGAGGCCGTGCCCAGCGGGCTCATCTCGGTCATGCCCCAGGCGTGGATGACGTCCACGTCGTACTGCTCCTTGAAGGTGCGGATCATGGCCGGCGGGCAGGCCGAACCGCCGATCACCGTGCGGCGCATCGTGCTGAACTTCAAGTTGTTCGCGGCGGTGTGGCCCAGAAGGGCCTGCCAAACCGTGGGCACACCAGCCGACAACGTCACCTTCTCGCTTTCGAACAGTTCGTATAGAGACTTGCCGTCCAGCGCACCACCCGGAAACACCATCTTGGCGCCCGTCATGCACGCCACATAGGGCAGGCCCCAAGCGTTGACGTGGAACATGGGCACCACCGGCAGGATCACGTCGCGGGCCGAGCAGTTCAAGGCATCGGGCAAGGCCGCGGCCATGGTGTGCAGCAGCGTGGAGCGGTGGCTGTACAGCACGCCCTTGGGGTTGCCCGTGGTGCCACTGGTGTAGCAGAGAGAGGAAGCCGACTGCTCATCGAAGGTGGGCCACTCGAAGGTGTCGTCGGGCTGGCCGGCGATCAGGTCTTCATAGACGAGCAGGTTCGGAATCGAGGCTGCGCTTTCCGGGAGGTGTGCGCGGTCGGTCATCGCCACCCAGTGCTTGACCGTCTTGGTGCGCGGGGCCACCGCGGCGATCAAGGGCAGGAAGGTCAGGTCAAAGAACAGCACCTGGTCTTCGGCATGGTCGGCAATCCACACCACCTGGTCCGGGTGCAGGCGCGGGTTCACGGTGTGCAGCACCGAGCCGATGCCCGAGACCGCAAAGTACAACTCCATGTGGCGATAGCCATTCCAGGCCAGCGTGGCCACACGGTCGGAAGGCTTGATGTTCAACGCTTGCAAGGCACGCGCCATGCGGCGCGAACGCGAGGCCAGGTCGCGGTAGGTGCAGCGGTGGATGTCACCCTCCACGCGACGAGAGACGATCTCCTGCTCCGGGTGGTGCCGCTCCGCGTGCACCAACAGTGATGAGATCAGCAGGGGTTGCGATTGCATCAGTCCGAACATGGCGAGTCTCCTTGATTGATTGAGTTCTGATTCCGTACTGCATCAGGGCGCGCTGCGCTGGGCCATGACCTCGCCCATGCGGATGGCGCCACCCGGTGCCCAACCTTCATTGAATCTCAAGCCGCTGCCAAGGCGCGGCCACAGCATCACCACGGTGGAGCCCAGCAGGAAGCGGCCCATCTCCGCACCTTGAGCCAGCGTGATGTCCTGGTCCTGGTAGCGCCATTCGCGAACCACACCCACGCGCGGCGGGTTCACCACCCCATGCCATACGGTGGCCATGCTGCCCACGATGGTGGCACCCACCAGCACCAGGACGAAGGGGCCGTGGGCCGTGTCGAAGACGCAGACCACGCGCTCGTTGCGTGCAAAGAGGCCGGGTACGCCGCGGGCCGTGGCCGGGTTCACCGAATAGAGGTCACCCGGCACGTGGATCATGCGCTGAAGACGGCCTTCACAGGGCATGTGAATGCGGTGGTAGTCGCGCGGGCTCAGGTAGAGCGTGGCGAAGTCACCGTCCTGGAATTGCGCAGCCAAGGCCGCGTCGCCGCCCACCAGGGCTCGCGTGCTGTATTGGTGACCCTTGGCCTGGAACACCTGGTCGCCCTTGACCGGTCCGAACTGGCTGATGGCGCCGTCCACCGGGCACAGCCAATCGGCCTGCGCCAGAGGCCGTGCGCCTTCGCGCAGGGCACGCGTGAAGAAGTCGTTGAAACACGCGTAGGACGCGATGTCGGGGTTGGCCGCCTCGCTCATGTTCACGCCGTAGCGGCGAACAAACCAGCGGATGGCCGCCGTGGTGGCGCCACCACCCTGCGACCGGGCCAAAGCCCCCATCATTTCGGTCAGGGCGCGCTTGGGCAGCACATGCTGCAAAGCCAGAAAGAGGCGATCGGACATGGTCGTTCAGCAGCACATCAGCGACATATCAGCGACCCAAGCGCGCGTCGCCTGCAAGCGCGCGCAGGGCATGCGTCGCACCGGCCCCCACTGAGGCACCGAAGCGCTTGACCAGTCGCTCGGCCACGTTTTCACGGGGGCTGTAATCCACGACATCCGGTGCCTGCACCTTGTCCCGCGCCACTGCATCGAGGCTGGCCATGCCGTCCGCCAAGCCCAGGCGCACCGCTTCCTCGCCGTTCCAGAACAGACCGGAGAAGGTATCGGGGGTGGCCTTCAGGCGCGAGCCGCGGCCTTCCTTGACCACACTGATGAACTGCTGGTGGATCTGGTCGATCAGGGCCTGTGCATGCTCGCGTTCGCGCGGCGTCTGCGGCGTGAAGGGATCGAGCATGCCCTTGTTCTCACCCGCGGTGATCAGCCGGCGCTCCACCCCCACCTTGTTCATCAGTTCGGAAAAACCGAAGCCTTCCATCAGCACACCGATGGAGCCAACGAGGCTGGCCTTGTCCACGTAGATCTCGTCGGCCGCAACGGCCACGTAGTAGGCCCCAGAGGCGCAGATCTCCTCCACGACCGCGTACACCTTCTTCTGATGCAGGTCTTTCAGGCGGCGGATTTCGTCGTTGACCAAACCTGCCTGAACAGGCGATCCGCCGGGGCTGTTGATCCGCAACACCACGGCGCGTGAATTCGGATTGGCGAAGGCGTCGCGCAGCGCCAATATCAGGGCGTCGGCACTGGCCAGCCCATCCGGGCCGATTTCGCCGCGCAGGTCGACCATGGCGGTATGGGGACCAGCAGGGGCTGTGCCCAAGCCGCGCGTGGGCGCAAAGGTCCAGATCAGGGCGATGGCCACCAGCAGCCAGGCCAGACGAAAGACCGAACGCCAACGGCGCTCGGCACGACGGTCACGGATGAGTTCGGCGAGCAGGCGCTCCATGGCATCGGCGCTTTGGGCCGTCGACTGGGTCGTGGTGCTGGCCGCCGAAGCCTGGGGCCTGGTCGCCCCCGACTGCGCCGGCGCCCCAGCAGGGTCGTCCCGCAACGGGTTGGTCTGCGCAGGGTCGTCGTTCATGTGAAGCTCAGCGGTTGCAAATCGGGCGAAGGATACCAAGCGACCCGACCGCCCTCTTCCCTGATGGGGATGCCCACGAGACGCCCGCGCCCGCAGGGCCCGCCTGCACAGCGGCCGTCCTGCGGGTGATAGGAAGCCCCGTGGATCGAGCACAGGATGAAGGTCTTGTCGGCGTCCAGGAACTCTCCCGGGTTCCAGTCCATCTCGACCGGAACGTGGGCACAACGGTTCAGGTAGGCCACCACCCGATGGTCAAAACGCAGTGCAAAGGCGCGGGCAGGCTCCCCACGCCACAGCACATCGAACGCCAATGCGCGGCCGCGTTCGGTCAGGTCTTCAGAGGCGCAGAGATCGACAGCCAAGATGATGGGGCTGCAAGGGCAGCTCAGGCGTTGTCGATCAACCAGCGGTGCAATTCCGCCGTCGAATGCGCCACGAAGCGCGGTTCGAAGGCCGTGAAGGCCTCGTGGTCGTGCGCGCCAAAGCTCACCCCCAGGCTGGCAGTGCCGGCGTTGAGCGCCAGTTGCAGGTCGTGTGTGGTGTCGCCGATCATCAGCGTGCGTTCGGCCCTCACACCGAATTCGTCGATGAGCTCCAACAACATGCGGGGGTGGGGCTTGGAGGCCGTTTCGTCGGCCGTGCGCGTCCCATCGAACATGCCCACGAGTTCAGCGTGTGCCAGCGCGTCATTCAACCCTTGTCGTCCCTTGCCTGTGGCCACGGCCAACCAGTGGTGCCGTGTCTTGAGCTCCCGCAGCATGGCCAGGGTGCCTTCGAACAGACTGAGTTCGTGCTGACTGGCGATGTAGTGGTGGCGGTAGCGTTGGGCCAGCTCCCCATAGCGCTGCGCGGGCAGGTCGGGCACCGCGTGTTCCAGCGCATCGCGCAGGCCCAGGCCGATCACATAGGCCGCCTGGCCCGCCGAGGGCACGGCCACTCCCAGGTCGATGCAGGCGTTCTGGATGCAGCGCACGATCAGTGCGGTGGAGTCGAACAGGGTGCCGTCCCAGTCGAAGACGATGAGGTCGAATTGCTGTGGTCGGTTCATGATGTTGAGGCGCCGGTGTCCGAATCCAGGCATGTGAGGAGTGTGGCGCATTCGGGCGGCAAGGGTGCCTGGAGGGTCACCCGCTCGCCCGTGACCGGATGATCGAAGGCCATTTCACGGGCATGCAGAAACATGCGGGGGAAACGCAAGGGCCCACGCGCCCACTGACGATTGCGCGCGAAGTCACCATATTTGGCGTCGCCCACGATGGCGTGCCCGTGGTGAGCCAGATGCACCCGGATCTGGTGGGTGCGCCCCGTCTTGAGCGTCACGTCCAACAGGCTCACCGCCTCATGGGGTGCATGTTCAGCGGCGCTCGGGCCCCACGCCTGCACCACCCGCACAAGGGAAATGCTGCGGCGGCCGTCCGGGTGGTCGGCGTCCACCACGCGCACATGGCGCTCGCCGGCGGCATCCAGCGTCTTGTGCAGTGCCAGGTCCACCACCTTCAACCGCGCCGGCCACGAGCCCCACACCAAGGCCGAGTACACCTTGTGCACACCCTGCTGGCCCGCCGTGCGCCGGAATTGGTCCTGCAAATGCACGAGGGCGCTGCGCTTCTTGGCCAACAGCAGGATGCCCGAGGTTTCCTTGTCCAATCGGTGCACGAGTTCCAGGAAGCGCGCACCCGCGCGGGCCTGACGCAGTTGCTCGATGACGCCGTGGGCCACGCCGGAGCCTCCGTGCACGGCCACACCCGCTGGTTTGGCAATCGCCAAGACGGCTTCGTCTTCGAACAGAATGGGGAATTCCCGGGCGGGCACGGCTGCCAATTCGCCTTCGCCATCGCCTGACAAGGGCTGCTGCGCTGTTCGCACCGGTGGAATCCGCACCGTGTCACCCAGGGCCAAGCGGGTTTCGGCCTGCGCACGGGCCTTGTTCACACGGACTTCGCCTGACCGGATGATGCGGTAGACGTGCCCTTTGGGCACCCCTTTGAGCTGCCGGATGAGGAAATTGTCCAGACGTTGGCCTTCTGCGGCCTCGTCGACCACCACCTGCTGGACCGCGGGTTGGCCTATAATCGAACCCGTCACGTCTGAGTTCCGGTGTGGTTTCCGTGTTGGAAGCAAGTGCTTGATTTTTTGGGAGTTTACCCGGGCACTCCATACCCCCAGGCAGGGCAAAGGGACGAAAGTCCACAAGGGTGATGCAACGCTGTTGGCGCTGCGCGGGCCGCCTCCCCAGGTGAGTCGGCGGTGCGGGGTCTGCAACGGAAGAGCCACCACAAAAGAACCCCGCGCTGGTGCGGAGCCGATCATCTCGGCGCCATTCCTGCGCACCCAACCAAGGTTTTCGGCTGGGCGCCACGGTTTATCGAGGCGCCTGCCCTGCTCCAAGAGCCCGCCAACCCATGCCGCTGATCGCGCGGTTCCCCGCCCCCTCCCCCATGGCCTGCCAGCCCCCGAAGCCCGATTCACCGGGTTCGCGCGCTGGGCTTGCGTGCCTTGGGCTGACGGTCGGCGCCGGTGGAACCCACGGTGACCCGGCTCGCGGAATGACGGCGCACTTGGCGCTCGCTGCCCCACTGCCGCTGATCCAACAGGCCTGAGCACCCGCCGGCCTCACAGCGCAGCCCAGGGCGATTCCTTTCGGGTTCTTTCGTGACGCTCGTGCATCGAGCGGTTTGGTGCGCCGAGGCGGGAAGACGGTCTTCCCCATACCGCGGTGCGCAAAACCAACATCGCCGTTCTGGCCTCAGGGCTTGGGCGGCGCGTGCGGTGCGCCGCTGGTCTTCAGCCCGAATGCTGAAGGCACAGGCGTGTCGCGGGAGTGCACATGAAGCGCATGCTGATCAACGCCACGCAGCCGGAAGAACGGCGCCTGGCAATCGTCGAAGGACAAAAACTCCTCGACTTCGAAACGGAAATTGAAGGGCGCGAACAGCGCAAGGGCAACATCTACAAGGCCGTGGTCACGCGGGTGGAGCCTTCGCTGGAGGCCTGCTTCGTGGATTACGGCGAAGATCGCCACGGCTTCCTTCCCTTCAAGGAAATCGCCAAGGAGTATTTCAAGCCTGGGGTGTCCGTCCGCGACGCCAAGATCCAGGACGTGATTGCCAACGGCACCGAATTGCTGGTGCAGGTGGAAAAGGAAGAGCGCGGCAACAAGGGGGCGGCACTGACCACCTTCATCTCGCTGGCCGGCCGCTACCTGGTGCTCATGCCCAACAACCCGCGCGGTGGTGGCGTTTCCCGCCGCATTGAGGGCGACGACCGGGAAGAGCTCAAGGAGAACATGGATCAGCTCGACTACCCGAAGGGGATGAGCCTGATCGCCCGCACCGCCGGCATCGGACGCTCCGCGGCCGAGCTGCAGTGGGACCTGAACTACATGCTCAAGCTGTGGACGGCCATCGACGAGGCCGGCAAGGCGGGCAAGGGTGCCTACCTGATCTACCAGGAGAGCTCCCTGGTCATCCGCGCCATCCGGGACTACTTCACCTCGGACATCGGCGAGATCCTGATCGACACCGACGACATCTTCGAGCAGGCGCACCAGTTCATGAATCACGTGATGCCCGACCAGGGCCATCGCGTGAAGCGCTACCGGGATGACGCGCCGCTGTTCAGCCGCTTCCAGATCGAGAACCAGATCGAGACGGCCTTCAGCCGCACGGTGAACCTGCCCTCGGGTGGCGCCATCGTCATCGACCACACCGAAGCGCTGGTGTCGATCGACGTGAACTCGGCGCGCGCCACGCGCGGCGGCGACATCGAGGAAACCGCCACGCGCACCAACCTCGAAGCGGCCGATGAAATCGCCCGCCAGATGCGCCTGCGCGACCTGGGTGGCCTGATCGTCGTCGACTTCATCGACATGGAGGAAAGCAAGAACCGCCGTGACGTGGAGCAGCGCCTGAAGGATGCGCTGCGCCAGGACCGTGCCCGCGTTCAGTTCTCCACCATCAGCAAGTTCGGCCTGCTGGAGATGTCGCGCCAGCGCCTGCGCCCGGCCCTGAGCGAAGGCTCGCACATCACCTGCCCACGCTGCCAGGGCACCGGCCACATCCGCGACACCGAGAGTTCGGCACTGCAGATCCTGCGCATGGTGCAGGAAGAGTCGATGAAGGACAACACCGCGGCCGTGCACGTGCAGGTGCCGGTGGAAGTGGTGTCCTTCCTGCTCAACGAGAAGCGCCAGGAGATTTCGCGTATCGAACTCAAGCAGCGCGTGAACGTGCTGCTGATTCCGAACCCGCATCTGCAGACGCCGAACTACAGGCTGGAGCGGCTGCGTCACGACGACCCG
>JAIYCN010000268.1 GCA_027487995.1 Rubrivivax sp.
AGATTCCCGAAGTTCAGGATGTCCAGCGTGAAGGTCGCGCGGTGGCTGGAAGCGAAGCCCGGCAGTTCCTGGCTGAAGCGCACGTCGAAGTTGTTCACCCAGGGTGCGAAGGAGTCATTGCGACCGACCACACCACCCTTGGCATTGCGCAAGGCCGGGTTGGCTTCGACGATCTCCCAGAAGCGTGCCTCTTCGGCCGCGCCACCGCGGAAGGCCACCTCGCCCGAGCCGGGCGCCTTCGGGATGTACATCAGGTCGTTGCCGCCGATGCCATCACCGTTGAGGTCGTTGATGAAGGTCCAGCTGTAGGGCTTGCCGCGGCGGCCCTCATAGAACACGCCGACCGTGGTGCGCAGGTTCGGGATGAACGCGCGCGACCAGTTGAAGGCGGCGTTGAAGCGGTCCTTCACCAGGTAGTTGGAGTTCTGGACCACCTCTTCGTTGGGGTTGAAGATGTTGCGGCCGTTCCAGTTGGAGTTCGCCACGGATGACGTGAGCGGACTGACTTCGGTGGCCGAGGTGCGGGTGTAGCCCACCGACCAGTTCATGCCACCCGGGACCACCTTGTTCAAGGACAGGGTGATGGCGTTGCCGCCGCCCAGGCCCGTGCCCTTGGCCAGCAGCACGTTGTTGAAGGCTGGGTTGCTCAACGCGCGGGTACGGGACTGGCCCGAGGGCGTGGCACAGACACCGGTGGTGTTGGTGGTGCCGTTGGCGTTCCAGCAGGCCGCGTCGAAACCCTCGGGGCGGTAGAACAGCTGGCGGCCGTCGGTGCCGGTGCGCGTGGCGGCGCCCAGGTTGAGGTGCTCGTAGTAGATGCCGTTCTGCACCTGTGTGTTCAGCCATTCGACACCGGCCGATGTGCGGCCGATCAGGGGCAGATTGGGCAGATCGGTGTCAAACGCGAGGTTGAACTTCCAGACCGAAGGTTGCTTCAGGCTGGGGTCCAGGAAGTCGACGTTGGCCGCCGGGATGGTGCCGCTGAGCAGGGGCTGCGCGTCGGGGTTGGCGCTGAAGCGGGCGTTGGCCGTGGCGCAGTTGGCAAACGTGGTGCAGCTGTAGGTGGCCACTGCACGGCCGGTGTTCGAGTAGGGGTTGGACAACCAGACGTTGGCCGCCGCGCCCTGGAACAGGCCGAAGCCGCCGCGCAGCTGGCGCCGGGTGTCGCCCGAGCCCAGGTTCCAGTTGAAGCCCACGCGGGGCTGGAACAGGCGGGTGCCGTCCAGCGTGCGGGAGTTGTCCAGGCCGAAGCCGCCGCTGGCGCGCGTGCCAGAGGCCGCATTGCCCACCACCGGCGCGGCAGCTGCAGCGGGGTTGAACAAGGGCGAATCGGGCATGCCGACGCTGTCCAGCCGCAGACCCACCATCATGTTGAACTGGCGGTTGACCTTGATGGTGTCCTGCAGGAACAGGCCGGTGTTGGCGTAGCTCCAGATGGCCACGGCGTCGTTGAGCGCGCGACCGGGCTGGGCCAATTGCACTTGGTAGGCAGACGGGCGTCCCAGGCGGAAGTTCTCAAGCGTGGCGGCGGCCACCTGGTCTGCTGTGGCGGTGGCGCAGTTGATGGCGCCGAAGCTGTAGGTCAGGGTGGCGCTGCTGTTCTCGCAACGGAAGGTGTATTGGCCGTTGGTGTCCTGCAGGAAGGCGTTGTAGATGTCGTTGGCCGCGTGGTCCAGACCGAACTTCAGCTCATGGTCGCCCATGCGGTAGTTGCCGCCCAGGTAGGTGTCCAGGGTCTCGGTGCGCAGCACGTTGAAGTGGCGGCTGCGCTCGGTGCCCATGAACAGGGTCCGCGTATTCGCGTTGGTGCCCGCAGGCGCATCCGCGGGCAATGCACCGGAGAACTGCAGCGAGATCATCGGCAGGCGCACGCCGTTGACCGGGATGGGCGCGCTTTCATAGTCGCGCTTGGAGATCTTGAATTCGGTGCTGAAGTTGTCGGTCCAGTCGGAGAAGACCTGGCCGACGACGCTCTTGAGCGACTTCTCCTGGTTGTACCAGTAGGAGCTCAGCGACAGGCTGGTGGGGGAGAAGCCCACCAGGAAGGGCTCGGTCTGGTCGGTTTGCGTGAAGCGGATGTTGGCCCGGTGGTTGTCGTTGATGTTCCAGTCGAACTTGACCAGGGTGTCCTTCACGTTGACGGCCACGCCGTCCGGCACGGTGGGCGTGCCCAGGTCGACCTTGTAGGTATCGCGGCCGATGCCGATGGCGCTGTTGATGGTGGACGGGCTGATGCCGACGATGGTGCCCGCACCGCCCACGGCTGCGAAATCAGGCCGGGTGCGGGAGCTGGTCAGGCGCTCGTGGTTGACGAAGAAGAAGAGCTTGTCCTTGATGATCGGACCGCCCAGGGTGAAGCCCTTGGTGTTCTCCTTGAACTTCGGTGCGTCGAAGTAGGTGTCGGTGGTGCTGTTGTAGCGCTGACCCACCAGACGGTCGTCACGGGTGACGTAGTAGACGCTGCCGCTGACTTCATTGCCGCCGCTCTTGGTGACGGCGTTGATGTTGGCGCCGGTGTAGCCCTTTTGCGTGACGTCGTAGTTGGAGATGTTGACCTGCACGCTCTGGATGGCGTCGATCGAAATCGGCTGCTTGATGGTGGGCAGGTTGTTCGACTCAAGGCCGAAGGTGTCGTTGGTGGTGACGCCGTCGATGGTGATGGAGTTGAAGCGGGTGTTCTGGCCGGCGGCGGAAATCTCGCCGCGTTCCTTGTCGGTTTGCGACAGGCGGGGGTCCAGGCGGGCGTAGTCCTGCAGGCTGCGCTGGATGGAGGCGAAGCCTTCGATCTCGCGGCTGCCGATGTTGGTGCCGGCGCCCATGGCGCTGCTGTCGAAGCGCTGGTTGGCACCACGGCCGGTCACCGTCACGGAGGCTGCGCTGCCCAACATGGCGATATCCAGGCTGGCGGTTTCGGCCAGGGTCAGGAACACGTTGTCGCGCTTTTCGGTCTGGCCGCCTTTGGTGACCGTAACGGTGTAGGGGCCGCCCACCCGCAGGCCGCGGGCGCTGTAGCGGCCGTCGGCATCGGTGGTGAGGTTGCTGGCGGTGCGTGATTCGACGTGCAGCACGGTGACGGTGGCACCCGCGACAGGCTTGCCGTCGGCCCCGACCACGCGGCCCGCGACGCTGGCGGTGGTGTTCTGGGCAAGCGCGGGGGCCATGACCGCGGCCACGGCCAAGCCGATGGCGCTGCGGGTGAAGCCAAGCAGGCGGGACGAGTTCATTCGAAGCATCTCCAATGAAAAATGGCGCTAAGCGGGCGGTTGGCCCGGATGCGCCCCAGGGGGTGTGGTGATCGGCTAAGTAATCCCGAGCGTCAAGACTGACTGACAGCTCCGGAGCTTGTACTGAACAAGCGACTATCGCGGAGGATCGGGGGCTTGCGCAACATCATCACCCGGCCAGATGACAGGACTGTGACACTGGAACAACACCGGCCGATCAGTTCTCCAGCGTGATGCGTGGGTTGCCTCCTTCGCCAGGGCCCTTTCGGAGGTAGGCCATCATGGCATCCAGGTCCTGCCCGCCGCCCAGCCGGGCGCGGCCACGCTGAAGGACGGTGTAGCCGTCGCCGCCCTCGGCCATGAAGCTGTTGACGGTGACGCGGTAGGTGGCCTGCGGGTCCAGAGGCTTTCCGTCGATGCGGATTTCGCGGGCTCGCTGGCCGGGCGGCGCTTGGCGGCTCCAACGGTAGGTGAGGCCCGATGAGGGAGACATGAGCGGCGCGTTGGGCCCGCCGCGCTGCTGTTGCTCCAGCAACTCTCGCACTTCCGCGCCGGTGAGGCTCATCACCACGAGGCTGTTGCCGAAGGGCTGCATGCTGAAGAGGTCGCCATAGGTGACCTCGCATGGTGGCGTGCCTCGGCAGGCGAGGTCGGTGCGGATGCCGCCCGGGTTCATCAGGGCGAATTGTGAGCCGCCCGTGGCCGGGCTGCGGGTGGCTTCCCATTGGGCCTGCGCCACCAGGCGACCGGCGGGTGAATCGCCCATGCCGCGGCGGTCCAGCGCGGTGGTGATGCGGCCCACCACGCGCTGCGCCTGGGGTTCGGCGGCCTGCGTGTAACGCTGCACGAGTTGGCTGATGGCGGGGTCGGGGCGCGCAGTGGCCAGCGCGGTGCGCAGGGGTTCGCTTTCCCCGGCGGCCAAGCGCTCGCGATGACCGGGTTCGGTGCGGGCATTCAGGACGGGCAGGTTGCGCGCCTGCGTTTGGCTGCGGATGACATCGGCAGAGCGGGGGTCGATGCGCAGATCGGCCACCGAAAGCCCGCGACCGTAGGAGACGGCCTGCATCACGGGGCGGCCGTCGACCATGCAGTTGTAGCCCTGGTGGGTGTGGGCGGTGAGGATGAGGTCCACGGCCGGGGTGATGCGTCGGATGATGTCGATGGCTTCCCCGCGCAAGCCGGGGCAGCTGGCGTCATTCCAATCGGCCGGCTTGCCCGGTGAGCCGATCTCCGCACCTTCATGCAGGGTGACGACGAGTGCCTGCACGCCTTGGGCCTGCAGGGCCGCGGCGGCTTCGTTGATGGCCTTCGCTTCGTCGATGAACTGCAGGCCTTCGACGCCCGAGGGCACGACGAGCTGGGGCGTTTGCCGCGTGACCGCGCCGATCACGCCCACCTTCACCGGACCGGCCTTCATGACCCACGATGGCGGCAGCAGCGTGCCGTTGGCCGTGCGCACATTGGCCGAGACCATGGGAAACCGCGCGCCCTGGTAGCGCCCCAACGCACAGGACTTCACGGGGTCATCGGCCTTTTGATCGGCGCAGCCACCGCGCAGGATGCGCAGCAGTTCGGGTGTGCCGGCGTCGAACTCGTGATTGCCGGCGGTGGCCACGTTCACGCCCATCAGGTTGGCGGCTTCGACGGTGGATTCGTGCCGGAACAGCGCGGACACCAAGGGGGTGGCGCCGATCAGGTCGCCGCTGGAGACCACCATGCTGTGGGGCGCGCCGGCCCGCAGGCTGCGCACCAGGCCGGCCATGGCGTCGGCCCCGCCGGTGGCCACGCGCAGGGTGGCGCCTGGCTGGGTGGGGTCGGCCAAGGTGAGGGTGAGGTTGCCGGGTTCCAGGTTGCCGTGCAGGTCGTTGAAGGCGATGACGCGGACGTGGATGGGCTCGCTGGTAGGGCTGGCGGCGGCTGTGGTGCGTTCGCCTGCCGGGCCGGTCGCCGTGCTGCAGGCGGCAAGGCCGAGCGTGGCGGCCAGGGCCGTGAGTGCGGCCAGGTTGATCAGCGCCCGAGGGGCGCGCAGGAGGGCGTTGGCGTTCATGGTGCAGTGGGTTCGTCTAGGTGTTCAGCGCGCCAGGCCGCAAGGCGGGCGCGGGCGTGGGCCTTGAGGGGTTCATGCAGGAAGGACGCCTCCAGGGCCAGGGATTGCATGCGGGCGAGGTCACCGAGGTTGAAGCCGCCCTCGTCCAGCAAGGCCTGCCCTTCCAGATTCATGTCGATGCAGGAGATGAGGTGGTTGTCCGTGTGGAAGGAAAGCGACACCCCCGCCTGCCAGAGGGCGCGGATGGGGTGCTCGGCGATGGAGTGCGCCGCACCGGTCTGCACGTTGCTGGTGGGGCAGACCTCCAGGTGAACCTGGTGTTCGCGAAGCGTGTGCAGGATCTCGTCAGCGTTGCTGCTGACCAGAAGGTCGGCCAGACGCACGCCGTGGCCAATGCGCCGTGCGCCCAGGGCCACGGCCTCCAGCACGCGCTGTCCTTCGTCCGCTTCGCCCGCGTGCAGGGTGATGGGCAGTCCCGCCTCGCGCACCTGTTGCAGGGCTGCGGCGTGTTGGGTGGCTGGCCATCCCCGCTCGGGGCCGGCCAGATCGAAGCCGACCACACCCACGGTCCGCTGCGGCCCGGCGCGATGGCGCAGCGCAAGTTGGGCCGCTTCAGCCACGCGTTCAGGCGCTTCATGGCGCATGCCGCACACGATGAGGCCGCAAGGCAGGCTGCTGCGCGCCAATCCGGCCAGCATGGCGGCCGTGGCCTCGTCGGGGTCCACGCCGCGGGCCTGCAGCAGCAGGGGGGCCATGCGGAATTCTGCCAATACACAGCCCTCGGCACGGGCGTCTTCGGCGGCCTCGAAGGCGACCTGTTCAATGGCCGCCAAGTCACCCATGGCCGCCACGGTCAGCGCAAAGCCTTGCAGGTAGCGCTCCAGGCTTCCGGCCATGGCGTTGTTCCGGAACCACTGCGCCAATTCGTCGGCCTGGGTGGTGGGCAACGCAATGCCGCGGCGTTGGCACAGCGCGATGAGGGTGCTGACGCGCAGGCTGCCGTCAAGATGGTCGTGCAGCAACACCTTGGGCATGTCTGCAAGCGCCTGGCCGATGGGGCGGCGCAGGGCGGAATGGACGATGCGTGGGGTGCCGGTTTCCGGTGGCGTCATGGGGTACATGCTAATCCCGCCGGCCGCATTGGCCCGCCGCGCCTTGCTATCCTTCCCTGTTTACCGTCTCGACCACAGGTGGCCCATGACCGGCTTGATGTTGACCCACTCCTGTTTGCACAACGGCTGGCGCCACATGCGCCTGGCGCTGCTGTCCGCGGCCCTGTCCACCGTGTGCGTGGTGGAGGCGGTGGCGGCCCCGGCGGTCATCTTCGACATGGGCGGCAAGTTCGACAAGTCCTTCAACGAGGCGGCCTACCGGGGCGCTGAGGCCTGGAAGAAGGAGACGGGGCAGAACTACCTGGAATTCGAGATCAGCAACCCGGCTCAGCGGGAGCAGGCGATGCGGCGCATGGCCGAGCGCGGGGCCAACCCGATCGTGGGCGTGGGGTTCTCGCAAGGCACCCCGATGGAGAAGGTGGCCAAGGCACACCCGAAGCTGCAGTTCGCCTTGATCGATTCGGTGGTGACGCTGCCCAATGTGCAGTCCATCCTGTTCAAGGAGCATGAGGGCAGTTTTCTGGTGGGCATGCTGGCGGCCATGGCCAGCAAGACGGGCAAGGTCGGCTTCATCGGCGGGATGGACATTCCCCTGATCCGCAAGTTCGCCTGCGGCTACGAGCAGGGCGCGCGCTACGCCAACCTGAAGGCGGAGGTGACCACGAACATGACGGGCACCACGCCCGCTGCGTGGAACGACCCCACGCGCGGCAGTGAGCTGGCCAAGGCGCAATTCGCCAAGGGTGTGGACGTGGTGTTTGCCGCGGCCGGCGGTACCGGCATCGGCGTGTACCAGGCGGCCAAGGACAGCGGCAAGTACGCCATCGGCGTGGACAGCAACCAGAACCACCTGCAGCCCGGCACCATGCTGACCTCGATGGTCAAACGTGTGGATGTGGCCGTGGCGCGGGCCATGAAGGGCGTGACGCCCGGCCTGACGGTGCTGGGCCTGGCGGAGAACGCGGTGGACTATGCGCTGGATGAACACAACGCCAAGCTGATCACACCCGAGATGAAGAAGCGGGTGGATGCAGCCAAGGCCGACATCATCGCCGGCAAGATCAAGGTGATCGACTACATGGCGGGCAACGCCTGCAAGTGATGACGGCACCTGCCGTTCGGATGCGCGACATCCACAAGCGCTTTGGCGCGGTTCACGCCAACAAAGGCGTGAACCTGGACGTGGCTGCGGGCACGGTGCATGGCATCGTGGGCGAGAACGGCGCAGGCAAGAGCACGCTCATGAGCATCCTCTACGGCTTCTACCAGGCCGACGAGGGTTCGATTGAAGTGGACGGGCGCGTGGTGCGCATCCGCGATTCGCGCGAAGCGATGGCCGTGGGCATCGGCATGGTGCATCAGCATTTCATGCTGGTGGACACGATGACGGCTCTGGACAACGTGCTGCTGGGCGCGGAGCCGGATTGGAGGCTGGGCGCTGCGCGAACGGCCTTGCGTGAGCGGCTCAATGCCTTGATGGAGCAGACGGGGCTGCGCGTTCGGTTGGATGCCGCAGTGGAAGACCTGCCCGTGGGTGAACGTCAGCGGCTGGAGATCCTCAAGGCCTTGGTGCGCGGCGCGCGGGTTCTGATCCTGGATGAGCCCACGGCGGTGTTGACGCCAGACGAGACCACAGCGCTGTTCGCGGCCCTGCGCGGCCTGCGCGAGCGCGGCACCACGCTGCTGCTGATCACGCACAAGCTCAAGGAGATCATGAGCTTGTGCGACCGCGTCACCGTGATGCGCGGTGGTGAGGTGGTGATGGAGCGCGACATTGCACAGACCAGCGTGGACGACCTGGCGCAGGCCATGGTGGGGCGCCGTGTGGCCACGGGGCGGCGGGTGCCGGTGGCTGCGGGCTCGGGTAATGAAGTGGGGGGCGTTGCAAGGCTTGACTTGCCGGATTCCGTCCCTTCCCGCCATCCCGCGCCTTTGATGCAGGCCGAGGGGCTGCGCTGGTGCGATGAATTGGGTGTGGCCCGCCTGGATGGCGTGAGCCTGAGCCTGCGGCCGGGCGAGATCGTCGGCGTGGCCGGCGTGTCGGGCAATGGTCAGACGGAATTGTTGGATGTGCTTTCGGGCTTGAAGGCGCCGCAGGCCGGAACGCTGAACGTGGATGGGCAGCGGTTTTTGCCGGATGACTGGATCACGCCATCGCGTGCGCGCGAATTGCGTGTGGCGCATGTGCCCGAGGACCGGCTGCACCGAGCCTTGGTGCTGCCCTTTGCGGCCTGGGAGTCGGCTGCCTTGGGCTACCAGCACTGGACACGCTATGGGCGCTGGGCCTGGATGAAGCGCGGCGCAATGCAGCAGGCCACGGTGCAGATGATGGAAACCTACGACGTGCGTCCGCGCAACCCCGAGCTGCGTTCCTCGAAGTTTTCCGGGGGCAACCAGCAAAAGCTGGTGCTGGCGCGGGAGGCCATGGCCGAACCCGGGGTGCTGCTGGTGGGGCAGCCCACACGCGGCGTGGACATCGGAGCCATTGAGTTCATCCACGCGCGGCTGCGGGCCCACCGGGATGCGGGTGGTGCGGTGCTGGTGGTGTCGTCTGAGCTGGACGAAATCCTGGCTTTGTCGGACCGCGTACTGGTGATGAATGCGGGCCGCGTGGCCGGTGAGTTGCCCATCGAGGACTGCCATGAAGCGGCACTGGGGCGCTTGATGGGCGGCGCGGTTCATTGAGCGGGATGGGGCGATGACGAATACCCTGCCGCGCTGGATCGACCTGGGGCTGCTGCCCTTGCTGAATCTGGCCATGGCCATGGCGGTGGCCAGCGTGGTGGTGTGGGCCATCGGGTTGGACCCCTCATTGGTGATGGCACTTTTGGTGAAGGGGGCCTGGGGCAGCGCTTCGGGCATCAGCTACACCCTGTACTACAGCACCACCTTCGTATTCACCGGGTTGGCCGTGGCCGTGGCCTTCCATGCGGGCCTCTTCAACATTGGTGGCGAAGGACAGGCCGCGATGGGGGGCTTGGGCACGGGCCTGGTGGCGCTGGCGGCGCTGCAATGGGCGCCAGGTTGGCCGGCGGCCGTGCTGGTGCCGGCCATGGTGCTGGGGGCCATGCTCTTCGGCGCGGCGTGGGCGGCGGTGCCTGGGGCCCTGCAGGCTTGGCGCGGCAGCCATGTGGTGATCACCACCATCATGTTCAATTTCCTGGCGGCGGCCCTGATGGGCTACCTGCTGGTGGAGGTGCTCAAGGAGCCGGGCACCATGGACCTGCAAAGCCGTGCGTTCGAGCCTGCAGCGCGCATGCCGGCGGTGCATGACGTGTTCCAGGCGATGGGTATGGACTGGCCTGCGACGCCCTTGAACCTGACCGTGTTCCTGGCCGTGGGTGCCTTGGTTGCGGTGTGGTGGCTGCTGTGGAAGTCCCGCAGCGGCTTTGACTTGCGGGCCAGCGGACATGCGCCAGCAGCAGCCCTGTACGCCGGTGTGGACCCGAGGCGACAGGTGATGATGGCCATGGTGGTGTCGGGCGCGCTGGCCGGGTTGGTGGGTGTCAATGAGATTGCCGGGGTGCACCAGCGCCTTTTGCCGGACTTCGTGGCCGGTGCCGGCTTTGCGGGGATTGCCGTCTCGCTGATTGGGCGCAACCACCCGTTCGGGATTGCACTGGCGGCGCTCTTGTTCGGCACCCTGTACCAGGGCGGAGCGGAACTGGCCTTCGAGGTTCAGGGCTTCAGCCGCGACATGGTGTTCACGTTGCAGGGATTGATCGTGCTGTTTGCCGGTGCCTTGTCCACCGTGCTGGTGGGGCCGCTGGCGCGTGTGCATGCGCGGTGGAGCCGGCGCGCTTCCGCGGATTCGGAGCCGCGCGCATGATGGAACTGCTGCAGGAGATTGGGCTTCAGGCCGGCACGCTGTTGGGTTCAACCCTGCGCGGGGCCACGCCGCTGATCCTGTGCGCCTTGGCCGGGTGCCTGGCGGAACGGTCGGGCGTGGTGGACCTGGGGCTGGAGGGCAAGATGCTGCTGTCGGCCTTTGCCGCAGCCAGCGTGGCTGCCGCCACGGGGTCCTGGGTGCCTGCCGTGATGGTGGCCTTGGCGCTGGGCGTGGCCATGTCCATGGTGCAGGGCTGGGGTTGTGTGACGCACCGCGGCGATCAGGTGGTGATGGGCATGGCGCTGACCATGACGGCCGCGGGATTGACGGTGGTGCTGGGCGGTGCGTGGTTTGGATTGGGCGGGCAGACGCCGCAGGTGGGCGAGGGTGCGCGCTTGACCGGTTGGTTCACCGACGCCGCGCAGGCCGTGCAAGCCCTGCCGGTGCTGGGCCCGGTGCTGGGCCTGGGCCTGATGGGCCACAACGCCTTGGTGTACCTGGCCTTGCTGTGTGTGGTGCTGGTCTGGGCCTTGTTGTTCCACACGCGGCTGGGCCTGCGCCTGCGCGCGGTGGGTGAGAACCCGCTGATGGTGGATGCGGCTGGTGTGTCGGTGCGCGGCCTTCGCTACCAGGCCCTGGCGATCAACGGCGTGCTGTCGGGTCTGGCGGGGACGTATCTGGTGCTGGCACTGAATGCGAACTTCATTCCGCACATGACGGCCGGGCGCGGCTACATGGCGCTGGCTGCGCTCATCTTCGGCAAGTGGAATCCGGTGGGTGCGTTTGCGGCCTGCCTGCTGTTCGGTTTTCTGGATGCCCTGGCCATACGCCTGCAGGGCGCACCCTGGCCGGAGATGCTGGGCGGTGGTACCGTTCCGGTGCAGGCCATTCAGGCGCTGCCCTACCTGATGACGGTGGTGCTGCTGGCGGGCTTCATTGGCCGCGCACGTGCGCCGGCGGCTCTGGGTGTGCCTTACCTGAAGGAACGGTGATGCAATTGGAGCCGGGATTGAGTGCCGAGCAGGAGCGGCACCTGGTGCAGGTGGCGCGGGACGCGCGCCTGCGGGCGCATGCCCCGTATTCCCACTTTGCCGTGGGAGCCGCCCTGATGGATGA
This sequence comes from Rubrivivax sp., assembly GCA_027487995.1. Lineage (GTDB taxonomy): Bacteria > Pseudomonadota > Gammaproteobacteria > Burkholderiales > Burkholderiaceae_C > RFTU01. The sequence goes on from JAIYCN010000268.1 coordinate 11,329, forward strand.
ACATGGCCGTGTGCACGCCGGGGCCAACATTGAAAACGCCGCTTACCCACAGGGCCTGTGCGCCGAAGCCGCAGCGCTGGCGCACCTGGTGGTGGCCGGGGGTACGCGCATCACGGCTGCGGTGGTGGTGGGTGAAGGCCGCGCGCCGGTGACGCCCTGCGGCGGATGCCGCCAGAAGCTGCGCGAGTTCGCACGTGACGACCTGCCGGTGATCGTGGCCGACGGGCGCGAGGTTCGTTTGCGCACCACGCTGGGGGCCCTATTGCCGCACAGCTTTGGACCGGACCACCTGCATGCGGTTCCTGGGCGTGAGGGTGTTTGAGCCGTGAGTGCCGATTCGAGCGTTCAGGCCAGCGCCGAGCGCCTGCGCGACGCTTGGGGCGCGCGTCGGCCCAAGGCGGCGGTGGTGTTGGGCTCGGGCTGGGCTGGCATGGTGCAGGACCTGGAAGCGCCCATTGACGTGCCCTATGGCGAGCTGCCGGCCTTTCCGCCCCTGGGTATTGCCGGACACGCAGCCTGTGTGCGCTTGGCGCGGCTGCCGCGGCGGCCTGATGGTGGCGCTGAGGTCAGCGCCGGAGCAGATGTGATGGTGCTGATGGGCCGCCAGCACGCCTATGAAACCGGTGATGCCACGGCCATGCGGGGGGCTGTGCAGACCGTGGCGGCCTTGGGTTGCCCGGTGTTGGTGGTGACCAATGCCGCCGGCAGCCTGCACACACAGTGGCCGGCCGGCAGCTTGATGGCCTTGAGCGACCACCTGAACCTGGTGCAACGCTCGCCTTTGCAGGGAGTGACGGGCAGCGCGCGATTTGTGGACATGGCGCAGGCCTATGACCCGCAGCTTCGTGCACGGGCCCTTGAGGCCACTGCGCGTGTGGGCGCAACGCTGCACGAGGGCGTGTACGCCTGGATGATGGGCCCACAGTTCGAGACGCCCGCGGAGATCCGCATGTTGCAGCGCTTGGGCGCCGATGCAGTGGGCATGAGCACGGTGCCCGAGACCATCGCGGCGCGCCATGCAGGCTTGCGCGTGTTGGCGATTTCCTTGATGACCAACATGGCTGCCGGCCTGAGTGCCGAGACCCTGAGCCATGAGCAAACGTTGCGAGCTGCGGCGGCCAATGAGCAGCGTGCGGCGCAGGTGTTGTGCGCGATTCTTCAATCCATCGTTGACTAAATGAACCTCGACCTCTTGCAGCGCGGCCCGCGGGTTTCCCCATCAGCCGTTTTGGCGGCCCTCTCGGCTGCGGTGTGCGCCGCTCTGGTTCTTTCACTGACCATGCCCCCATCCCACGCCAATCCGCCCAAGGCCCCTGCGGTGAACGCCATGGCCCCCGAGCCCGCTGACCCGCATGTGGGATTGGAGGATGTGATGGGCGAGGCGGCACTGGCCTGGGTTCGCCAGCGCAACGCCCATTCCGAAGGGGTGCTGCAGGCCGATCCGCGGTTTGAGGCGCTGCGCCTTGAATTGCGCGAGGTGCTCGATGCCCGCGACCGAATTCCATCGGTGTCGCGTCATGGCGCCTGGCTCTACAACTTCTGGCAGGACGCGAACAACCCGCGCGGCATGTGGCGCCGCACCACCCTGGCTGAGTACCGCAAGGCCGAGCCGAAGTGGGAGGTGATGCTGGATGTGGACGCCTTGGGGAAGGCTGAGGGGAAAAGTTGGGTGTGGCAGGGCGGTGATTGCCTGTCGGCCGCCTCCACGCGTTGCATGGTGGCCCTGTCGCCAGGAGGCACGGATGCCAGCGTGGTGCGCGAGTTCGACCTAGGCACGCGTGAGTTCGTGAAGGACGGGTTCACGCTTCCCTTGTCGAAGAACCGGTGGACCTGGGTGGATGCAGACACCCTGTTGGTGGGTACTGCCGCCCCGGGCGATCCCGTGACCGACTCTGGATACCCCCGTGCCATTCGGCTGTGGAAGCGAGGCACACCCTTGGCTCAGGCACGGGTGGTGTTCGAGGGGGAGCAGCGCGACGCTTGGGCGGCTGTCGACAGCGACCTGACGCCTGGCCATGAGCGGCTCCTGGTGATTCGGGGCATGGACTTCTACCGCCACGAGCTCTTCTTGCTCCAGGGCACGACGCTCAAGCGGGTGCCCAAGCCTGACAACGCGCGGGTGGTCTTCTGGAAAGACCGCGCGCTGATGCGCTTGCGCTCGGATTGGGCGCAGGGTGGCCGTGTGTGGGCCGCCGGTAGCCTGTTGGTGATGTCGGCGGCTGATCTGATGGATGGCAAGCCCGAGCCGGTGGCGCTGTTCACGCCCACGCCGCAGCGCTCCTTGGCGGGTTTTGCGGCCACGGCCACATCGGTGGTGCTGAACGTGATGCAGGATGTGACCGGACGCCTGGAGGTGCGGCGGCCGGAAGGCCAGGGCTGGAGCACCCGCGCAATCCCGGTGCCCAACACCGGCACGGTGTGGTTCACCACGCTACACGATTCCACGGTGTTGGACGACGAACTGGGGGAGAGCCTGGTGGTGGGCTACACCGACTTGCTCACACCCGAAAGCCTGATGCTGGCGCGCGCGGACCGCGCCGGTCTTGAAAACCTGAAGGCGCGTCAGGGTCTGTTTCCGACGCAAGGATTGCGGCTGGAGCAACGGTTTGCAGTGTCGAAGGACGGCACACGGATCCCGTACTTCATCGTGACGCCTACCGGCCCGCGCACATCGGGCCCCAAGCCCACGCTGCTGTATGGCTATGGAGGATTCGAGATTCCGATGCAGTCCACCTACTCGGGCGGCATCGGGCGCGGGTGGCTGGCGCGTGGTGGCGTGTACGTGCTGGCCAACATTCGCGGTGGCGGTGAATATGGTCCCAATTGGCACACCTCGGCCATTCGGGAGAACAAGCAGCGCAGCTACGACGACTTCATTGCGGTGGCCGAAGACCTCATCAAGACCGGCGTGACCACGCCGGCGCAGTTGGGCATCCGCGGCGGCAGCAATGGCGGCCTGCTGGTGGGCGCGGTGATGACGCAACGGCCCGACCTGTTCGGTGCGGTGGTATGCCAGGTGCCGCTGCTGGACATGCGGCGCTTTCACCGGCTGTTGGCTGGGGCCAGTTGGATGGCCGAGTATGGCAACCCGGACAAGGAGGAAGACTGGGCCTTCATCTCGCGTTACAGCCCCTATCACCACATTCCGCCTTCATCAGGCGAAGGTGCGAAGAAGCTGCCGCCCGTGCTGCTGGTGACCTCCACGCGGGACGACCGCGTGCACCCCGGCCATGCGCGCAAGATGGCCGCGCGCCTGATGGAGCGCGGGCAGCCGGTGCTGTACTGGGAAAACATCGAGGGGGGCCACAGCGGCGCGGCTGACAGTGGACAGCGCGCGCGCATGCAGGCTTTGGAATACACCTTCCTGTGGCGGCAGCTGGGCGCGCCGATGGCGGCTGCAGCCGAGATCAAGCGATGAGTTCTTCCATGATCAATTCGATGACGATGGAGCAGGCCGCGCGGACCGCGCTGGCCTGCATGGACCTGACCAGCCTGGGTGAGGCCGACACGCCTTTGGTGGTGGGCGCCTTGATCGACCGCAGCCGCAGCGCCGTGGGTGCGCCGGCCGCGCTGTGCGTGTGGCCGCGCTTCGTGCGGCAGGTGGCTTCGGGCCTGGCTGCGCTGCATGGATCTGATGCGTCGACTCTGCCGCGCGTGGCTGCGGTAGCGAACTTTCCCACTGGCACGCAGCCGCTGGCGCAGGTGCTGAATGACGTGCGCGGCATCGTGGCCGATGGCGGGCATGAAGTGGACCTGGTGCTGGATTGGCAGGCCGTTCGGCGCGGTAGCGCGTTGGACTTGGAGCGCGCAGCGCTGGGAGTTCGAGCCGTGCGGCAAGCGTGCAGGGGCGCCGCACTGAAGCTCATCATCGAGTCGGGCGAATTGAAGGATCCCGGACTGATTGCGCTGGCCAGCCGCATCGGGCTCAATGAGGGTGCGGACTTCCTCAAGACCAGCACCGGCAAGACGCCCACGGGTGCCACGCCCGAAGCCGCGAGGGTGATGCTGGAGTGCATCGCTGCGCATCCGCGCGGGGCGGTGGTGGGCTTCAAGGCCTCTGGCGGCGTGCGCACTGTGCGTGATGCGCAGGTGTATATCGATTTGGTCAGCCAGATCCTGGGGCCGCAGGCTTTGTCGCCGCTGCGCTTTCGCATTGGCGCCAGTGGTCTGCTGGCGGATGTCGAGGCGGTGCTGGCTTCAAAGGATGGTTCCGGGGCAGAGGCCGGCTTGATTCCTATGGTCGCGGGTTCGGCTGCGGGGGATGCAGGCAAGGCCGGCAAGGGGCACACGGGTGACGATGCCGGCTATGACGCTGGCGGTGGCTACGACGGTGGCGGTGCCGACGGAGGCGCCTGATGACGCCAACCCCAGCCGAAATCATCCGCACCAAGCGGGACGGCGGGGTGCACAGCGAGGCCGAGCTGCGCTCGTTGGTTCAGGGGATTTCTGACCAGAGCTGGGCTGACAGCCAGGTGGCGGCCTGGGCCATGGCGGTGTTGTTGCGCGGCTTGAACCCGCAGGAGCGGCATGGGTTGACGCGCGCGATGGCCCATTCAGGCCGCGTGCTGGATTGGTCTGCCGTCCGTGGATTGCACGGGCCGATCCTGGACAAGCATTCCACCGGCGGAGTGGGTGACAAGGTCAGCCTGATCGTGGCGCCGCTGGTGGCGGCCTGCGGCGGTGTGGTGCCGATGATTTCCGGGCGAGGCTTGGGGCATACCGGGGGCACGTTGGACAAACTGGAATCGCTGCCGGGTTTTCAGGTGCATTTGTCCGATGCAGCGCTGCATGAGACCTTGCGTGAAGCGGGTTGCGCCATCATCGGAGCAGGCCCCGATTTGGCGCCCGCCGACCGGCGGCTGTACGCGATTCGAGACGTGACGGCCACAGTGGAGTCGCTGGACCTGATCACGGCCAGCATCCTGAGCAAGAAGTTGGCTGCGGGCCTGCAGGCCCTGGTGATGGATGTGAAGGTGGGCAGCGGCGCGGTGATGCCCGAACTGCCGCGCGCCTTGGCCCTGGCCCGCAGCTTGGTGGAGGTGGCCACCGCGGAAGGCTTGCCCATTCGGGCTTTGATCACGGACATGGGCCAGGTGCTGGGCCGCACGGCCGGCCATGCCCTGGAAGTGCGTGAGGCGATGCAGTTGTTGAACGACCCGCCGCTGGTTTCGGAGTTGGCCTATTCACCGCATGGTGGCGATGCCCTGCAGGGCGGTGCGCGGCTGTTGTGGCTGAGTGTTCTGCAGGCCGCGCATTTGCTGGTGATGGGGGGTTTGCAGCCTGATCTGCCCACCGCATGGGAAGCAGCCTTGAAGGCCTTGAACAGTGGCGCGGCAGCCGAGCGGTTTGCGCGGATGGTGGCGCTGCAGGGCGGGCCTGCGGATGTCTGGCGGGACGCGGGCTTGGCTTCAGCGCCGTGCATGGTGGCCGTGTGGCCCGCGAACACAAAGTCTGGTCGGGTGATTGCGATTGATTCGCGCGCCCTGGGCATGGCGGTGTTGCGCTTGGGCGGTGGGCGGGCGCGGCCGGGCGATGTGATCGACCCGCGAGTGGGCTTGAGCGACGTGCTTGGCGTGGGCGAGGCGTTCAGCCCTGAGCGGCCTTTGGCGGTGCTGCATGCGGCCGACGAGGCGCAGGCTACAAGCGTGGCGCGGGAGGTGGCCGAGGCCTTTGAGTGGGTCGAGGAGACTCAGACGGTGCCGCCGCGCGCCTTGGTGGTGCAGGAAGTCACGCCGCCCGCAGCGGCCTGAGCTCACTTCGTTCCGTAGATCCGATCCCCTGCATCCCCCAGCCCCGGGAGGATGTAGCCATGGTCGTTGAGCTGCCGGTCGATGGCAGCGGTGTACACCGGCACATCGGGGTGGGCCTCACGGAAGGTGCGCAGACCCTCGGGAGCGGCCAATAGGCACACGAAGCGGATGGATCGTGGGTTGGTGGCCTTCAGGCGCGTGACGGCGGCCACGGCTGAGTGCCCCGTGGCCAGCATCGGGTCGAGCACGATGGCGTCGCGTTCGGGCATGCCGGCGGGCATCTTGAAGTAGTACTCCACCGCCTCCAGCGTGTCGGGGTTGCGGTACAGACCGACATGGCCGACGCGCGCACCGGGCACCACATCAAGCATGCCGTCGAGCAACCCTGCACCCGCACGCATGATGACCACGAACACGGTCTTCTTGCCGTCGATCACCGGCGACTGCATGCGCTCCAGCGGCGTTTCGATCTCCACGAGCTGAGTGGGCATGTCGCGCGTGACCTCGTAGGCCATGAGCAGGCTGATCTCCTGCAGCAGTCGGCGGAAGCTTGATGAGCTCCGATCCTTCTCGCGCAGCAGGGTGAGCTTGTGCTGGATGAGCGGATGGCTCAAGACCTGGACGCCGGGCATGGGGGAGGCCGGTGCTGCGGGGGATGTGGGGTTGGGCATGGGCTTGGAGTCTAGTTCGCGCCTGGTGCGCAGCCCCGCGATCTTGCTTCAGCCCACGCCGCCTAAAATTGAGGATTACCCGCCGGCCGCCCCTGCCATGAATCTCTCTGCCCTCACCGCCCTTTCCCCCCTGGATGGCCGCTATGCCCCCAAGGTGGCCACCCTGCGCCCGCTGTTGTCGGAATTCGGTCTCATGCACCGCCGCGTGCAGGTGGAGGTGGAGTGGTTCATCGCCTTGAGCGATGCGGGGTTTGCGGAGTTCAAGCCCTTGAGCGAAGCCGCGCGTGGCCTTCTGCGTGGCTTGGTGTTGCGGTTTTCTGAGGCCGACGCGCAGGCGATCAAGGACATCGAGAAGACCACCAACCACGATGTGAAGGCGGTGGAGTACTGGCTCAAGGGCCGCTTTGAGGGCCATGCTGAACTCAAGGCCGCCGGTGAATTCGTGCACTTCGCCTGCACGAGCGAAGACATCAACAACACAAGCCATGCGCTGATGCTCAAGGGCGCGCGCGAGCAGGTTCTGCTGCCCGCGCTGGAAACTATCGTGCAGCACCTCACCGGCATGGCGCACGCCTTGGCCGCGATGCCGATGTTGAGCCGCACACACGGCCAAACCGCCAGCCCCACCACGGTGGGCAAGGAGATCGCCAACGTGGTGTCGCGGCTTCGCATTGCGCGCGAACGCATCGCCCAGGTGCCGCTGCCGGCCAAGATGAACGGCGCGGTGGGCAACTACAACGCGCACCTGGCGGCGTGGCCAACCTTCGATTGGGAGCGCTTCGCACGCACCGTGGTGGAAGAGCGTCTGGGCCTGGCCTTCAGCCCCTACACCGTCCAGATCGAGCCGCACGATGGCATGGCCGAGCTCTTCGATTCGATCACCCGCTGCAACACCATCCTCATCGATTTTGCGCGTGACGTGTGGGGCTACATCTCCTTGGGCTACTTCAAGCAGAAGACCAAGGAAGGCGAGATCGGCAGCAGCACGATGCCGCACAAGGTCAACCCGATCGACTTTGAAAATGCCGAGGGCAACCTGGGCCTGGCCAATGCCATGCTCACGCATTTGTCGCAGAAGCTGCCGATTTCGCGCTGGCAGCGCGACCTGACGGACTCCACCGTGCTGCGCAACATGGGTGTGGCTCTGGGCTACGCGGTGCTGGCCTGGGACAGCCTGCAGCGGGGTTTGTCGAAGTTGGAAGTCAATGAAGCGGCGCTGGCCGCTGACCTGGATGCGGCCTGGGAAGTGCTTGCCGAACCGATTCAAACCGTGATGCGGCGCTACGGCCTGCCCAACCCCTATGAGCAGTTGAAGGCGCTCACCCGCGGCAAGGCGATCACGGCCGAGGCGATGGCCGCGTTCATCGATTCACTGGCCTTGCCTGTAGCGGAGAAGGCGAGGCTCAAGGCCATGACACCGGGCTCCTACACGGGTGCTGCGGCGGACTTGGCGCGTCGCATCTAGGGCTGGCCATGAAGTTCACCGACATGCTCCATGCGGTGGCCCAGCGCCAGCAGTCCATGCTGTGCGTGGGGCTGGACCCCGAGCCCTCGAAGTTCCCGGCGCAGTGGAAAGGGGACCCGGCGCACATCTTCGACTTCTGCGCGGCCATCGTGGATGCCACGAAGGACCTGGTGTGCGCCTTCAAGCCGCAGATTGCCTACTTTTCGGCGCACCGCGCCGAAGACCAGTTGGAGCGCCTGATGGCCCAAATCAAGCGCAATGCGCCCGATGTGCCGGTGATCCTGGATGCCAAGCGCGGCGACATCGGCAGCACGGCCGAGCAGTATGCGCGCGAGGCCTTCGTGCGCTACCAGGCGGATGCGGTGACGCTGTCGCCCTTCATGGGATTCGACTCCATCGAGCCGTACCTGTCGTATGTGGACAAGGGCTTGATTCTGTTGTGCCGCACCTCCAACCCCGGCGGGTCGGACTTACAGGCGCAGCGTCTGGCCGATGGCAGTCTGCTGTACGAGCATGTGGCGCGGCTGGCCGCCGGGGCTTGGAACAAGACGGGCCAGATCGGCCTGGTGGTGGGGGCGACCTTCCCGCAGGAATTGGCCCGCGTGCGTGAGTTGGCGCCTACGCTGCCCTTGCTGGTGCCGGGTGTGGGCGCGCAGGGCGGTGACGCGGTGGCCACGGTGAAGGCCGCCGTGCGGCCTGAGGTGCCGGGTTGTGGCGCCTTGATCGTCAATTCTTCACGCGCGGTGCTGTACGCCAGCGCTGGCGAGGACTTCGCACAGGCTGCGCGTGCGGCGGCCCGGCAGACGCGTGACGCGCTGAACGCCGCGCGGGGCTGAGCCATCCCGGGCGGGTGGCCCGTTGCGCCAGCGCACCGCCCGCGGGGATCAAGGTCTTCAGGCCACCGTCACCGCCAGTTCCGTCCAGCCCACACGGCTGCTGCCCACCCGCACCTTCAGCGTGCCCTGGCCCTGCACCATCAGGGTCACGAAACGCTCGTGCGCATTGCCGCGGGTCCAGGGGGCGAAGATGCCGGGGCCGCCGTGCAGGCCGTTGCCCCAGCCTTCCAGGTGACCCAATTCCACGACCTGGGTTTGGGGTGCCAGCACCGTCACGCCTTGGCCTTCATGGGTCAGCCGCAGCGGTTCACTCAGAGGCAGGTCTTGCGCGGACGGCACACCACCCGTGCCCAAATAACCCCCATTGGTGATGCACACCTCAATGCGTGTGTGAGCGCCTACTCGCTCTGAGCTCACGAGCCGAACAGATGGACGCGGCACCAATGCGGCCACCCGCAGGAAGGCCGCACTCTGCTGCTCGCAGGTCAGACCCAGGCGCTCGTAAGGGGGATTCCACACGCCCACGCGGGGGTCGTAGCCGTCGATCTCGACTGCTCCGATCTGCGGATGCTGCACCTGGCGCCAACGCTTGAAGATGCGGCCGGCGTTGTGCTCGCGGTCGAAGGCGTGCAGCTTGCGCAGGTCATCGCGTGTGAGGCGGCTGTAGTGATCCACGAAGGGCTTCTTGCGCTCGATGCCCAACTGGTGGAACAGGTCCCACAACTCCACCACGTAGGCCAGCGCGCCGCGCTGGTAGTAGGCGTAATCGGATAGGTCGCCATGCAGCGGCTTGTCGGGCTCGTACAGGAACTCGTGATACCCGCTCACCGTGGCATAACCGGTGTGGTCGGTCATCCATTGCTCCACCTGGCGGAAGATGGCCAGGTCGCCCGGGTTCATCTTCGAGTCGGGCTTGTCGCCCAAGGGGCGGATGAGCACACCGCCGAAGGTGTGCAGGTTCAGCCACACCATGATCTCGGGGTGGCGCGTGGCGAAGTCCATCACCGCGCGGGTTTCCGGGGCACTGCCCGGGTAGTGCCCCGCTCCCATCTGCTGCGGCTCGGGCGCCCAGTGGTAGGGGAAGTTGCGGTTGAAGTCGTAGAGGTTGTCGTCCAGGAACCGATGGCCGGGAATGGTGCGGCCGTCGAAGTTCTCGATCACGCCCTCGGGGTAGAGCTTGTAGTAGGGCCCTTCATCCTCGGCTTCGCGCGGCACCATCACCGGTGGGTCCAGCGGCACCCCGTGGTCGTCGCGCAGCTCCACCAGTTCACCGTGCGGGTCCTGCACCCGCATGTAGCCGCTGCGCCCATCGCCGTCGAGGTCCTGGTGCTTCCAGTGCGCGTGGCCCTGGTTGGTGCGGTCATTCACGGGGCTCGAGCGCACATAACGGCCGGTGGTGAGCACGGCTTCTGCCCCATCGGGCGAGATGCGCGGCACCACGTAGAAGAGGCTGTCTCGGATGGCCTGCGCCATGTGCGCGGGCAGGGGCTTGCCGCCGGCCACGTTCTGGCCCAGGTGGATGTGGATCACATCTTCGGCAATGGCCAGGGCCACGCTGGAGCCGCAGACCTCGCTGGCGTGCATGTTGCCGTCCACCCACACCGCAGGGCGGATGCGGTCGGGGTCGGGGCCGATGGTCAGCAGCGGTATGTCGCGGCCTTCGGCGCTGGTGCCCAGGCTGGAGAGGCGGACCAGCCCCGGGTGGGCTTGTGCCCACTGCTGCAGTTGGGCAGTGAGTTCGGCGTGGGAGAGGTATTTCTGTCGGAACATGGGATTGAGGTGTTCAGTCGACCTTGGCGCCGGAAGCCTTCACCACCGCGGCCCACTTGCGGGTCTCGGCTTCGATGTGCTTGGCGAACTCGGCACTGGTGATGCCGCTGGGGATGGCGCCTTGCGCCTGCAGCCGCTCCTTCAACGCCGGCGTGCCCATGGCCTTGGCGGCTTCCTGCTGGATGCGGTTGACGATGTCCATGGGCGTACCGGCGGGGGCCAACAGGCCGAACCAGCTGGAGGCCTCATAGCCCTTCAATGTGGGGCCGCCCGCCTCCTCAACCGTGGGCACGTCGGGCAGGGCCGAGGACCGCACCGCGCTGGTGACGGCCAGCGCCTTGAGCTTGCCGCTGCGAATATGTGGCATGGAGGAGGGCAGGTTGTCGAACATCAGGTCCATGTTGCCGCCCATCAGGTCGATGAGAGCCGGGCCAGAGCCGCGGTAGGGGAAGTGGACCATGAAGGTGCCGGTCATGCTCTTGAAGAGTTCACCGGCCAGGTGGATGGAGGTGCCGTTGCCCGAGCTGGCCATGTTCAGCTTGCCGGGGTTGGCCTTGGCGTAGCGGATGAGGTCGGCCACGCTGTTGATGTTGTGGCGTTGGGCCAGGGCCGGGTTGATGACCAGCACGTTGGGCACACCGGCCACCAGGGTCACGGGCACGAAGTCCTTGATGGGGTCATAGGGCAGCTTGGGATAGAGCGAGGCGTTGATCCCGTGCGTGCCCACGGTGCCCATCAGCAGGTGGTGGCCGTCGTTGGCGGACTTCGCCACGTCGGCCGAACCGACGTTGCCGCCGGCGCCGGGCTTGTTCTCCACCACGAAGGGCTGGCCGAACACGCGCTGAAGTTCGGGCGCCATGGCGCGGGCCAGGATGTCCGTGGTGCCGGCCGCGGGGAAGGGGACGACGATGCGCACGGCTTTGCTGGGCCAGGCGGCTTGCGCGTGGGCACCTTGGCCCAGGGGCAGCATGGTAGACAGGGGCAGGGCAGCGGCAGCCAGCAGGAGGCGGCGGCGTGGGGTGGTGTTCTTCATGGGGGTCTCCGGCAGCGTTGGACATGCAAGCGAAGCAGCGCTCTGTGGGATGGGGTGGCGCCTGTTGCGAGTGTGCCCCAACAGGCAGGGCAAGCCCGGGTTGCAGGGTCTTGATCCGGGGACGATCCTCACGGGGTTTTCACTGAAGGAGCAGCAGATGATTCAACGACGGTCCCTGGTTCAAGCGGCGGCCGCAGCCATGGTGATGCCACTGGCGGGCATGGCCCGGTCGCAGGCGAACTGGCCCTCGCAAACCGTGAAGCTGATGATCGCCTTCCCGGCCGGAGGACCCACGGACATCACCATGCGGGTGCTGGCCGAGAACGCGTCGAAGCTGCTGGGCCAGCAGGTGATCATTGAGAACCGGCCCGGCGCGGGCGGCACTCTGCCGGCCCAGCAACTGCAGCAGGCGCGGCCTGACGGGCACACGCTGGCACAGGTGCCGCTGGGTGTGTTCCGCATGCCTTACACGCAGAAGATGACCTGGGATCCGCTGAAGGACCTCAGCTACATCATCGGCGTCACCGGCTATGCGTTCGGCCTGGTGGTGCCCAGCGATTCGCCCATCAAGACCTGGGCGGATTTCGTGGCCTATGCGCGCGCCAACCCGGGCAAGCTGAGCTATGGGTCCACGGGTGTGCTCACCAGCCCGCACCTGACCATGGAGGACATTGCGCAGCGCCTGTCCATTGAGCTCAACCACATTCCCTTCAAGGGCAGTGCGGACATGATGCAGTCCATCCTGGGCGGGCAGATCATGGCTGCGGCGGATTCCACCGGGTTTGCGCCGCACGTGGCCAGCGGCAAGCTGCGGGTGCTGAATACCTGGGGCGCGCAACGCTTGCCGAAGTTCCCCGATGTGCCCACGCTGACTGAATTGGGCATACCGCTGGTGCAGGCCTCGCCCTACGGCATTGCCGGGCCGCGCGGCATGGACGCTGGCCTGGTGCAGCGCATCCACGATGTGTTCAAGCAAGCGATGGAGCAGCCTTCGCATGTGGAGGCACTGGCGCGATACGACCAGGCGTTGATGCACATGACGCCGGCCCAGTACCTGCGGTTTGCGGAGGACACCTTCCGGCGCGAGAAGGCACTGGTGGAAAAACTGGGGCTGGCCAAGCCCAACTGATGCGGGAGACGTGATGATGACTGGATGCTTGGTTGGAGCGTGGCGGCGCCGTGGCTTGTTGGGCCTGGGAATGGGTTTGGGCTTGAGCCTGGTTGTCGGTCTGCTGGCAGCACCGACATCGGTACAGGCACAGTCAGCCTGGCCCACGGGCAAGCCGATTCGCTTTGTGGTGCCGTTTGCGGCCGGCAGTGCCACCGACCAAGTGGCGCGGGCCTTCGGGCAGAAGGTGGCGGAAAGCCTCGGGGCCACGGTGGTGGTGGAAAACCGCCCCGGGGCCAACGGCATGCTGGGTGCAGCCGAAGTGGCGAAGGCCGCGCCCGATGGCTACACGCTGCTGATCGGCACCAACAGCACGAATGCGGCGTTGAAATCCCTGGTGAAGAACCTGCCCTATGACCAGGACACGGCCTTTGCGCCGGTGGCCTATCTGGGGCAGGTGCCCTTGATCGTGGCGGTGAACAACGAGGTGCCGGTGAAGACGCTGCGCGAACTGGTGGACCTGGCCAAGGGCAAGCCGGCCGGCCACATCACCTTTGCCAGCGCCAGCACCTCGCAGTTGGTGTCTTCAGAAATGCTGGCCAGCATGGCGGGCATCAAGATGACGAACATTCCGTTCAAGAGCGGGCCTGATGCGATGACCAATCTGATTGGTGGGCAGGTGATGATGTTCACGGCGGACTTCGCGGTGACGGTGCCGCAGGTGCGCGCGGGTAAGATTCGCGGCTTGGCCGTGACGTCAACGAAGCGGTCGGCTGCCGTGCCGGACCTGCCCACGGTCAATGAGGCCTTGGGGATGAAGGACTATGAGCTCATCGCCTACTTCGCTGCGTTTGCGCCGGCGGGTACGCCTGCGGATTTGATCCAGAGACTGAACACGGCCTTCAATGCGGGGGCTGCCGCGCGCGATGTGCAGGAGCGCTTCGCGAACATCGGCTTCATCACCGACCCTGGGCCTCCTTCCGCACTGGCTGAACGCACGAAGGTGGAGACGGCGAAGTGGGCGAAGGTGATTCGGGACGCGAAGATCGAGATTCAGTGATCGGGGCGCCAACTGGAAGCGATCGGGTGTCGCGCGTACGGCCTCAGTTCGATCGGCCGGTGTTCGACCAGATGATGTGGCCGTACCAGGCCTTGGCCTGGGAACGTGTGTTGTCGGAGTCCGTCATCTTGGCCACGGACAGCAAGGCTCCGGGCTCCTCCTCGAACGCACGGCGGTAGTCCTCGATCAGGTTGCGCCGGTGTTCTCGCCAGGTGCCCAAGTGTTGCGTGCCGGAGTCCACCACGATCTTGCGGATGCGGTCGGTGCGGTGGTTGACCACCACCGTGCCCACCGGCAGCACCGGGTCCCACACGTACATCAGCGTGGCATAGGGCGGCAATTCACCGGTGAGCGTTTCGGCGAGGTCGAAAAGGGCCCGATTGCGCGCGGACAGGCGCGAGCGGTCACCGTCGAAGCCGAAGATCACGCGCGCTGCCGCATCTTCAGCTTGCGAGTCGCCCACCGAGGCCTGGGGCATGAGGGCGTCGACGCGCCAGGTGAACACCACTTCGTTCGGCGCAGGCTGCGGGGGTGTGAGCTTGCGGCGAAGGAGGCTGGCCGATTGCTCGGACTGCGCTTCAATCACCGGGCGTCCGTCTTTCGTTGTGGATCGGTACTGCGTGGACTGCTTGCCCGGCAGGGTCTGTATGTGCCAGCCATCGGGTGTGGATGATGGTGCGGGTGATGTTGCGCACCCCGCCAGGCATGCTGTGACGACCATCGCGAAGGCCGCCACGCGGCCGCGTTCCAACATCAACGCCTTGTTCATGCCGGGATGTTCGCAAATAAATGGGGTCAGACCCCATTTTCCGACCCGGGCCTGTGGAGAAGCGGTGAGGCCTCAGCGTTGGAACACGGCCAACAGAACGCCTGCGGCCACGAAGAGGGCGCCGAAGAGGTGGTTGAGTGCGCGTTGCTGTGCGGGGGACTTCAGGGCGCGCAGGACGCGTGCGGCCAGGGCGGTGTAGCCGGTCATCACCACCAGGTCGGTGAAGCTGAGCGTCAGCCCGATCACCAGGTACTGCGGCAGCAGGGGCTGCTGCAGGTTGATGAACTGCGGCACCACGGCCAGGAAGAAGACGGTGCCCTTGGGGTTGACCGCGTTGACCGCCCAGGCCCGGCCGATGAGCGCGCGGGCGCTGACCTGGCCGATTTCGGTGGGGGCGGTCCAATCACGCGGTGGTGTGCGCCATTGCTGGATGCCCAAGTACACGAGGTAGGCCACGCCGCACCAGCGCACCACTTCGAAGGCGGTGGTGGATGCCGCCACGAGGGCGCCCAAGCCGACGCCCACGATCAGCAGTTGCGTCCAGATGCCCAGGATGAGCCCCGGCACTGTGATGAGCCCGCGCCGAAGGCCGTGGTTCAGGCCCGAAGTCATGGCCGCCAGGGCGCCGGCACCTGGCGAGATGCTGATGGCCCAACAGGCGGCGAAGAAGGCCAACCAGGTGGAGAGCGTCATGACCGAAAAATGGGGTCAGACCCCATTTTTTCGGCCATGCGGCGCGTTCGCAAATAAATGGGGTCTGACCCCATTTTCAAGCGGCGGCCTGGTAACCGCGCGGAATGGCGCCCAGCAGGCGCTTGGTGTAGTCCTCCCGGGGGTGGTGCAGGATCTGCTCGGCGCTGGCCTGCTCCACCACCACGCCGTCCTTCATCACCAGCACTTCGTCGGAGATGAAGCGCACCACGGCCAGGTCGTGGCTGATGAAGACGTAGCTCAGACCGAACTCGTCCTGCAGGTCCTTGAGCAGGTTGAGCACCTGCGCCTGCACGGACACGTCCAGGGCCGAGACGGCTTCGTCGAGCACCAGCACTTCGGGCCGCAGCGTGAGGCAACGCGCAATGGCGATGCGCTGCCGCTGACCACCCGAGAATTCGTGCGGGTACTTGCCGAAGGCGCGGCCATCCAGCCCCACCTTCACCAGCAGGTCGCGTGCAATCTGCTCGCGCTCTTCGGTGCTGCTGCCGATGCCGTGGATCTCCATGGGCTCCACCAGCGTCTGGCCGATGGTGAAGCGCGGATTCAGACTGGCATAGGGGTTCTGGAACACCACCTGGATGCGGCGGCGCATCAACTGCCGCTCGCTGGCCGAGAGGGTCAGCAGGTTCTTGCCGTCGAAGATCACCTCGCCGCCGGTGGGCTCGTGCAGGCGCAGCAGGGTCAGGCCCATCGTGGTCTTGCCCGAACCCGACTCGCCCACCACGCCCAAGGTGTAGCCGCGCTTCAGCTTGAAGTTGACGTTCTGCACCGCCTTGAATTCACGCGTGCCGAAGAGGCCTTCCTTCAGGTAGAAGCTCTTGAAGAGCGACTTCACCTCCAGCACCACCGGGGCGTTGGGGTCCTTGGCCTTGGCCACGCGCGCGGCGGCGGCTTCACGGCCCTCGGCCGCGGCCTGCGTGGCGGCGATGTGTTCGTCGATCACCATCAGCCGCACGGGGTTCTCGGTGAGACTGGGGCGGCAGGCCAGCAGGGCCTTGGTGTAGTCGTCCTGCGGCGCGCTGAAGATGCGCGCCACCGGGCCCTGTTCGCGGATGGTGCCGTGGCGCATCACCACCACATGGTCGGCAATTTCACCCACCACGCCCAGGTCGTGGCTGATGAACAGCACGCTCATGTTCATCTTGGTCTTGAGCTTGCCGATGAGTTCCAGGATCTGGCGCTGGATGGTCACGTCCAGCGCGGTGGTGGGCTCGTCGGCGATGAGCAGCTTGGGCTCGCAGGCCAGGGCCATGGCGATCATCACGCGCTGCTGTTGGCCACCGGACATTTCGTGCGGGTACACGCCCAGGCGCCGCTTGGGCTCGGGCATGCCCACTTCCACCAGCAACTCCTCGGCACGGGCCAGGGCCTGCTTGCGCGAAAGCCCCAGGTGCTTCATCAGCGGCTCCATGAGCTGGTCGCCCACGGTGAACACAGGGTTGAGCGAGCTCATCGGGTCCTGGAACACGCAGGCGATCTCCCGCCCGCGCAGGTGCTGCAGTTCATGCAGCGGGGTGTCGATGAGGTTCTTGCCTTCCCACAGGATGCGCCCGCTGCGCTCGGCGTTGTCGGGCAGCAGGTTGAGGATGGACATGGCGGTGACGGACTTGCCCGAACCGGACTCGCCCACCAGGGCCACGGTGCTGTTGGCCGGAATGTCGAAACTGACGGTGGTGCCCTCACGGCCCACGGCCTGCTGGCGCTGCACCACGCCATCCACCTTGCCCATGCGGAAGGTGACGGCCAAGTCTTGAATGCTGAGCAACATTATTCGAGCCCCCGCAGCTTGGGGTCCAGTGCGTCGCGCGCGGCGTCGGCCATCAGCGAGAAGGCGGTGACGAACACGCACATGAAGGCCGTGGCCGCCACGAGCTGCCACCAGTAGCCCAGGATCAGTTCCGCCTGCGCTTCGGACAGCATCGTGCCCCAGGACACGTCGTCGATTCCAACGCCCAGGCCCAGGTAGGACAGGATCACTTCGCTCTTGATGAAGCCCACCACCAGCAGGCCCATGCGCACCAGGATGACGTGCGAGACGTTGGGCAGGATGTGCTTGAACATGCGCGCGAAGGATGAAGCACCGATGGCCTCGGCCGAGCGCACGTATTCGCGCGAGCGGTGCTTCATGAATTCGGCGCGTACCTGGCGGTACAGACCCGTCCAGCCGGTGAGGCCCAGGATGAGCACCACCGTGCCGATGCCGCGGCCGAACACGGCCGCGAAGGCGAAGATCAGCAGGATGCCCGGCACGGCCTCGAAGACGTTGTAGAGCCACTCGAAGAAGTCGCCCACCTTGCCGCCGAGGTAGCCCGACAGGGCGCCCAACAGCGTGCCCAGGAAGGTGGCCACCACGGCAGCCAGCACGCCCACGAACACGGAGATTTCCGTGCCCTTGATGGCCTTGGACAGCACGTCGCGGCCCAGTCGGTCGCCGCCCAGGGGCAGGGTCTCGGCCTTCACGGTTTCGGCGGTGGCGTAGGCCTTGGACTTCTCCGCCCACTCGGCGTACTTCGGCGCCAGCGGGTCGATGGCCGAGATGTCCACGTTCGGGCCCTTGGGCTGTTCGATCACACCAGTGGCTTCGGGCGGCGCGGGGCCCAGGAAGGTGGGCGGCGCATTGGGCACGCCCACTTCCTTCTGCCAATCCTTGGCCACCAGGTTGAGCGCGGACGCCGCGATCAGCACCAGGAACAGCAGCACGATGACCAGGGACACCATGCCCACACGGTCGGCCTTGTAGCGGCGCCAGGCCGCGGCCCACACACCCTCGGAGCGCTCGGGCCCCACGCTGGCACCTTGGCCCGATGAAGTCAGGACTGCGCTCATTTCAGCACCACCCGCGGGTCAATGGCCTTGTACATCACGTCGGTGAGCAGGTTGATCACCATGGTCAGCATCGCCAGATACACGGTGATGGCCTGGATGACGGGGTAGTCCGACCGGTTCACCGCCAGCAGCACCTCGCGGCCCAGGCCGGGAATGGAGAAGAAGGTTTCGATGAGGAAGGAGCCGATGAACACGCTGGGCAGGGCCAGGCCGATGTTCGTGATGATCGGGATCATCGCGTTGCGCATGACGTGCTTGAACAGCACCTTGTTCTCCGTGAGGCCCTTGGCGCGGGCGGTGCGCACGTAGTCCTGACCCAGTTCATCCAGGAAGAAGCTGCGGTACAGGCGCGTCTGCGGGCTGATGCCCACCATCACCGCCAACAGCACCGGCAGCGGCGCGTAGGTGATGAGGTTCTTCCAGGTGCTGTCCGTCCAGCCCTGCACCGGGAACCAGCCCAGCACGAAGCCGAAGAAGTACTGGCCCACGATGATGTAGACCAGGAAGGAGATGGACAGCGCCACCGTCGTGATCACCATGATGGTGCGGTCGGTGAGCGACCCGCGCTTGTAGGCCACCCACATGGCAATGGGCAGGGCCAGCAGCACATCCAGGATGAGGATGGGCAGCATCACCGTGAGCGTGGCGGGCAGCCGCGTGGCGAACAGGTTGCTCACCGCTTCGTTTGTGGCCCAGCTCTTGCCGAAGTCGAAGGTGGCGATCGACTTGATGAAGATCCAGAACTGGACCCAGGCCGGCTCGTTGAGGCCGAGCTGCTGCCGGATGGCGTCGATCTGCTCGGGCGTGGCGTTCAGGCCGCCGAGGATTTCCGCGGGGTCACCGCCGAAGTACTTGAAGAGGATGAACACCAGCAGCACCACGCCCAACAGGGTCGGGATCATTTGCCACAGGCGCCGGATGAGGTAGGCCAGCATCGATTGCACACTCCAGAGAAGGGCACGCGGCGGCAGAGCTTGTGGCTTCCGGCGCCGCGGGCTGTCCCGACGTTTTTCGGGATGCGCGAGTCTAGCGGCCTCGGGACCACTTGGCCCCGGGCGTTTTCCCCTCGTTTCCCCCCGGGTTTGAAGGGGATTGAGCCCGAAACCCGCGTAAATGCGGTGTGCAGGGGGACTTCCAGGGTTCTCCCGCAGGCGCCGCACCGCTAGACTGCGCGCTCTGTTTTCGCCTGCACCAAACCCGGTGGCCCACGAAGCCAGCCGGGTGCAGCTTCAAATCATGATGCGTTCGAACCTTGTGACGGTTGCCGGCCAGCGGCCCTTTCCTTCGCTTCTATCCTGGGGCCTGGGCCTGACCCTGGCGGCCTGCGTCGGCTCGATGGGCAGCGCCCTGCCCGCGATGGCCCAAAGTGGCCCGGCTGCTACTGCCGCGCCCAAAACGCTGCGCTATGCCTTCCCGATTGCCGAGACCGGCTTTGATCCGGCGCAGATTTCGGACGCCTACTCGCGCATCATCGCGGCCAACATGTTCGAGTCGCCGCTGACCTACGACCCGCTGGCGCGCCCGGCCAAGGTGGTGCCGCAGACCGCGGCGGCGCTTCCGGAGATCAGCGACAACTTCACCCGCTTCGTGTTCCGCATCAAGCCGGGCATCCTGTTTGCCGACGATCCGGCCTTCAAGGGCAGCAAGCGGCTCAATGCCCAGGGCAAGCGTGAACTGACGGCCGAGGACTACGTCTACACCGTCAAGCGCCACTACGACCCCAAGACCAAGAGCCCCAGCCTCTTCCAACTGGAAAACGCCCGCATCCTGGGGCTGTCGGAGTTGCGCAAGAAGACGATTGCCGAGAAGAAGCCCTTCAACTACGACACCGAGGTGGAGGGCATCCGCGCGTTGGACCGCTACACCTTTGAGGTGCGCCTGGCCAGCCCTGCGCCGCGTTTTTATTACACCTTCACCGACGGTGGCGTGATGGGCGCGGTGGCGCGCGAAGTGGCCGAGACCTACGGCGACAAGATCATGGAGCACCCGGTGGGCACGGGCCCGTACCGCCTGGCCGCCTGGAAGCGTTCATCGAAGATCACGCTGGAGCGCAACCCCAACTACCGCGAGCGCTACTACGAAGCCGATCCGGCGCCCGATGATGCCGAAGGGCAGGCCATGCTGGCGCGCCTGAAGGGCAAGCGAATTCCCATGGTGGACCGGGTGGAGGTGAGCATCGTGGAGGAGACGCAGCCGCGTTGGCTGGCCTTCCTCAACGGTGAGCACGACATGATCGAGCGCCTGCCCAACGAGTTCGCCACCAGCGCCATCCCCAACAACAAGCTGGCGCCCAATCTGCGCAAGAAGGGCATCCAGATGCAGCGCATGCCTGCGGTGGATGCCACGCTGAGCTACTTCGGAATGGAGAACCCGGTGGTGGGCGGCTATGAGCCGCACAAGGTGGCGCTGCGCCGCGCGATTTCGCTGGCCTATGACGTGGAGCAGGAAATCAACCAGGTGCGCAAGGGCCAGGCCATTCCGGCCCAGGCCATCATCCCGCCCATGCTCACCGGCTTCGACCCGCAATTGAAGACCGAGATGAGCGACCACGACCTGGCGCGCGCGCGGGCCTTGCTGGACCTTTACGGCTATGTGGACAAGGACGGTGATGGATGGCGCGACCTGCCCGACGGCAAGCCGCTGCTGCTTGAGTATTCCAGCCAGCCCGACCAGGCTTCGCGCCAGCTGCAGGAACTGTGGCGCAAGGCCATGAAGGCCATCGACATCCGCATGGAATTCAAGATTGCCAAGTGGCCCGAGCAGCTCAAGGCCAGCCGCGCGGGCAAGCTGATGATGTGGGGCGTGGCCTGGAGCGCGACCAACCCCGACGGCAGCTACTTCCTGGACCTGCTCTACGGGCCCAACAAGGGTCAGGCCAACCATTCGCGCTTTGACCTGCCGGCCTTCA
The DNA here is from genome assembly GCA_027487995.1 of Rubrivivax sp. Lineage (GTDB taxonomy): Bacteria > Pseudomonadota > Gammaproteobacteria > Burkholderiales > Burkholderiaceae_C > RFTU01. The sequence continues at coordinate 32,239 of JAIYCN010000268.1, forward strand.
ACGAACTCTACAAGCAGCAGTTCGTGATGCCCGACGGCCCGCAGCGCGAGGCGCTGATGAAGGACGCCAAGCTGCTGGCCGTGGCCTACATGCCGTACAAGGTCACAGGCCACCGCATCATCACCGACCTCATGCACCCGCATGTGGTGGGCTACCGGCGCCACCCCTTCATGCGGGACTTCTGGCGCTATGTGGATATCGACCACGCGGGGTCGGCACAGGTGGTGGCGGCTGCGCGATGAAAGTGGATGGGTTGGGCCTGGTGCGTGGCGCGCTGCGCGTTGGGGTGGCTGCGGCGGCCGTGCTGGCGTTTGCTGCGGGGACTGCACAGGCGCAAGGTGGAACTGCAGCGGCTTCGCCCGACGCCGCCAAACCGCAGGCCGCGGCTGCGCAAAAGGTGCTGCGCATTTCGTTTCCCACCGCCGAGACGGGCTTCGACCCCGCACAGGTCAACGACCTGTATTCGCGCACGGTCACGCCGCACATCTTCGAAGGGCTGTACCAGTACGACCATCTGGCGCGCCCGGCCAAGATCCGGCCGCTGACGGCTGACGGCATGCCACAGGTGTCGGATGACTTCCGCACCTGGACGGTGAAGATCAAGCCGGGCATCTACTTCATGGACGACCCGGCCTTCAAGGGCAGCAAGCGGTTGGATGCCCAAGGCCGGCGGGAACTGACCGCGGCCGATTACGTCTTCAGCTACAAGCGCTTTGCCGACCCGGTGAACAAGAGCCCGGTGTGGGGCGGCATGCTCGATACGGGCTATGTGGGCCTGGAGGCCTTGCGCAAGAAGGCGTTGGAAACCAAGAAGCCGTTCGACTACGACACCGAGATCGACGGCATCCGCGCACTGGACCGCTACACCATCCAGTTCAAGACCATCAAGCCGCGGCCCACGCTGATCGAGACCTTTGCCACCGGCGACCTGTTTGGCGCGGTGGCGCGCGAGGTGGTGGAGCACTACGGCGACAAGATCATGGCCCACCCGGTGGGCACGGGGCCCTTCAAGCTGGTGCAGTGGCGGCGTTCAAGCTTCATTGTCTTGGAGCGCAACCCGCAGTACCGCGAGGTGGTCTACGACTTCGAGCCTGCGGCTGATGACGCCGCTGGACAGGCCCTGCTGGCCCAGTTCAAGGGCCGGCGCCTGCCCATGGTGGACCGGGTGGAGGTCAGCATCATCGAGGAGACGCAGCCGCGTTGGCTGGCCTTCCTCAATGGGCAACTGGATTGGCTGACGGTGCCGGGCGAATTCGTGAGCCAGGCGATGCCCAACGGCAAGCTGGCACCGAACCTGGCCAAGCGCGGAATCCAGGGTTTTCGCTCGCTGAACTCGGATTCGGCCTACCTCTACTTCAACATGGAAGACCCAGTGGTGGGCGGCTACACAGCCGAGCGCGTGGCCCTGCGCCGCGCCATCAGCCTGGCCATGGACGTGGACCGCGAGATTCGTCTGATTCGCCGCGGGCAGGCCATCCCGGCGCAGTCGGCCCTGGTACCCAACACCACGGGTTATGACCCGCAGTACAAGAGCGAGATGAGTGCCTATGACCCCGCGCGGGCCAAGGCACTGTTGGACCTCTACGGCTATGTGGACAAGAACGGCGACGGATGGCGCGAGCAGCCCGATGGCAAGCCGCTGGTGCTGGAGATGGCCACGCAGCCCGACCAACTGTCGCGGCAGTTCAATGAGCTCAACAAGCGCAACTTCGAGGCCATTGGGGTGCAGGTGAAGTTCAATGTGGGCAAGTGGCCCGAGCAGCTCAAGGCGGCCCGCGCGGCCAAGCTGCAGATGTGGATGCTGGGTGGCTCGGCCGCCGCGCCCGATGGGCAGCAGTCGTTGGCGCGCTTCTACAGCCCGCAGTTCGGTGCGCAGAACTTCGCCCGCTTCAAGAACGAGGAGTTCGACCGCCTGTACGAGCGCATGGGCGAGATTCCGGATGGGCCCGAACGCGAAGCGCTCTTCCTGCAGGCCAAGAACATCGGCATGGCCTACATGCCCTACAAGTTCCTGGTGCACCGCATTTCCAGCGACCTCACACAGCCCCGCTTGCTGGGCTTCAGGCGCACACAGTTCTGGCAGGACTGGTGGCACCGGGTGGACATCGCGCCGGAGCGGCAGACCGAGCGGTGAAGCGCCGCGCCTTCATCGGCACGGCGGCTGCGGCGGTGGGGGCCGCCGCGGTGGCGGGTGGCTCGCCAGTGGCGGTGGGTGCTTCAAGCAAGGCTGAGCCCTACTCGTCCAAAGGCACGCGCACCCCGGCCAAGGAGAAGGTGCTGCGCATCGCCTTTCCGGCGCCCGAAAGCACCTTCGACCCGCCTTCGACGAACAGCGACTTCTACTCGTCCACGATCCTGTCGCAGATCCTGGAAGCACCGCTGACCTACGACTACCTGGCGCGTCCGGCACGCCTGGTGCCCAACACCGCGCAGGACCTGCCGCAGATTGAGGATGGTGGGCGGCGCATCACGCTGCGCATCAAGCCGGGCATCTACTTTGCGGATGATCCGGCCTTCAAGGGCAGCAAGCGCTTGGATGCCCAAGGCCGCCGTGAACTCACGGCCGAAGACTATGTGTATTCGATCAAGCGCTTTTACGACCCGCGTTATGCATCGAGCGACCTGTATGTGTTCGAAGGCGCCAAGCTGCTGGGCCTGAGCGAAGTGCGCCAGCGCGCGCTGAAAGAGAAGAAGCCCTTCGACTACGACGCGCCGGTGGAGGGCGTGAAGGCCCTGGACCGCTACACGCTGCAGCTTCGCTTGGGCGACCCGGACCCGCGTTGGCATTTCAACCTGGCGCTGCCGGCCATCACCGGTGCCGTGGCGCGCGAGGTGGTGGAGCACTACGGCAACGACATTGGTGCGCACCCGGTGGGGACCGGCCCCTTCAGGCTGGCGCAGTGGCGCCGCGCCTCGCGCATCGTGCTGGAACGCTCATCGAACTACCGGCGGCGCGTGTACGAAGGCACGCCCGCGGACGAGCCGATTGCGCAGTCGATTGCCGCTCAACTTCAGGGCAAGGCCCTGCCCTTGGTGGACCGCATCGTGGTGGACATCGTGGAGGAGGCGCAGCCGCGCTGGTTGTCCTTCCTGCAGGGCGATTTCGATTGGATGGCGGTGCCTGCGACCTTCACGCCGCTGGCGGTGCCGGGCGGGCAGTTGGCGCCTTTCCTGCGCAAGAAGGGCGTGCAGCTGCAAACCGAACTGCAGGCCGTGATGGCCATGCACTACTTCTCCATGGAAGACCCGGTGGTGGGGGGCTACACGCCGGACAAGGTGGCCCTGCGCCGCGCCATCGCCCTGGCCTACGACGAGCCGGCCGACATTCGGCTGCTGCGCCACGGCATGGCCATTCCGGCGCAGTCCACGATCACGCCCCACACCTTCGGCTATGAAGAGGACTACCGCAGCGACATGTCCGCGCATGACCCTGCGCGGGCCAAGGCCCTGCTGGATGTCTATGGCTACACCGACCGCAATGGCGATGGTTGGCGCGAGATGCCGGATGGCAAGCCGCTGGTGCTGCGCATCGCGTCTCTGGCTTCGCAGGAAGACCGCGCGGCCAACGAGCTGTGGAAACGATCGCTCAATGCGGTGGGCGTGAAGGTGGAGTTCGATGTGTCCACCTGGCCGGAGTTGCTGAAGAAGACGCGCACCGGGGGTCTGCAGATCTGGGGCTTTCGCTGGAGCGCAGGCTCGCCCGATGGCGGCTTCTTCCTGTCGATTGCCTATGGGCCGAATGCGGGGGACTCCAACGACCCGCGCTTTGCATTGCCAGCCTTTGATCGGGTCTACGAGGAGCAGCGGCGCCTGCCCGACGGACCGCAGCGCCTGGCGCTGATGCGGCAAGCCAAGGATCTGCTGGTGGCCTACATGCCCTACAAGGTGCACCGCCACGACATCGTGCCGGTGCTGCTGCAACCGTGGTTGCGGCACTACTGGCTGCACCCCTTCATGCGCGACACGTGGCAGTATCTGGACACGGTGCGTTGACCGTGTGCTCGGCGCCCGAAGGAGAAGCGGCCCACATGAACCTCTACCCCTCGCTCCCACGCCCGCAGATGGCCCGCTACACCGACTGGCTGCGCCAGCATCGCGGGCTTCAGTTCGACACCTATGAGGCCTTGTGGCAATGGTCGGTGAGCGACCTCGAAGCCTTTTGGATGTCGATCTGGGACTACTTCGACGTGCAATCGGAGACACCACCCACGCGGGCGCTTGCGCACGAGGCGATGCCCGGAGCGCAGTGGTTTCCGGGTGTGCGGTTGAACTTCACCGCACAGGTGCTGCGCCATGCTGCGGCCGCCCAGGCTGCCGGGCACCCGGCGCTGGTGTACGCCAACGAGGCGATGTTGAGGCAGGGCCAGGTGGGTGAGTTGGCGTGGGGCGAACTGCAGCAACAAGTGGCCACCGTGGCGGCGCATCTGCGCGCGCAGGGTGTTCAGCCGGGCGACCGTGTGTGTGCCGTGCTGCCACATGTGCCCGAGACCATCGTGCTGTTCCTGGCCACGGCGGCCATTGGCGCGGTGTGGAGCTTGTGTTCGCCAGACATGGGGCCGGTGGCCATCCTCGACCGCTTTCGGCAGATTGAACCCGTGGTGCTGGTGATGGCCGAGGGCTACACCTGGGGCGGGGTTGAGCATGACCGCCGCGCCTTGCGTGAGGAAGTGATGGCCGGCTTGCCATCGGTGCGCGTGGCCATGGGCCTGCAGGATTTGAAGCGCGTGGCCACGGACCCTGAGCGTGATGCCGCAACTGAAGGCTTCAAGCCCCTGCCCGTGGCCTTCGACCATCCGCTGTGGATCGTGTATTCCAGCGGCACCACCGGTCTGCCCAAGCCCATCGTGCACGGCCACGGCGGCATCATGCTGGAGATGCTCAAGGGCGGGGCGCTGCACAACAACA
>JAIYCN010000282.1 GCA_027487995.1 Rubrivivax sp.
ATGCCAGTGGTGCCGCTTTGCATCTGCATCTGGCTCCAGTGGATCCCGGCCTCAAAGTCGATGAACTGCCGCGCCAGATGCAATCCAGTGGGCCGCCAATGCAGCCACAGGTGGTAGGACGCAAAGCTCACCAGCATGGCGCGCATGCGGAAGTTCAACCAACCGGTGGCGTTGAGGCTGCGCATGCAGGCGTCCACCATGGGGAAGCCGGTCTGCCCCTCTTGCCACGCGCGCAGGCGTGCAGACTCCTGTTCACCCCAGGCGGGTGACCCCGGCGCCTCATCACCCGGGCGCAGCCCATCGCATGCGCGGGCAAAGTGCCGAAACTCGATGGCCGGCTCGGACTCCAACTTCTGCATGAAGTGGCAATGCCAGCGCAGACGCCCCGAGAAACCACGCAAGCCCGAAGCCAGGGACCGGTCGCCCTGCTCCTTGGCCGCGGCAATCGCCGCTTCGGTCCTTTGGTGCACCACTCTCAGGCTCAGCGACCCGAAGGCCAAGTGGGCACTGATGCGGCTGCAACCGGACTCCGCGGTCAGGGGGCTGGACAGTGAACGCCGGTAGCCCCGCCCCCGGCCTGCCAGGAAATCGTCCAACAAGGCCAGGCCTGCGGCCTCGCCGGCCTGCAGGTCCGTGGGCGCGGTCAACGCAGGGCCGTCTGGCAGTTCCCCCAGGTCCACATCGGCCCACGCCGACCATCCAGGCGGCATTTCCACCACGGGCGCATTCATGCGCTGCGCCCAGCGCCCCGCCCACCCACTGCGGTTGCGAAGTCCGCGGACCACACCATGCTGCGGCCACTCCCTCCACACCACGCCTCGGGCGCGGCACCAGGCCGCCACGGCACGGTCGCGTTCGTAGGTCCAGCCCGGGCCTGTCTCCTCGTGGCTGAGCAACTGGTCGAAGCCATGGCGGTCGCGCAGCGCCTGCAGCACCTCCACTGCAGGGCCCACGCGCACGAGCAATGGCAGCCCTCGGGCGGCCAAGTGCTCGCGCAGGGTCTGTATGCAAGCCCAAGCGAATGCATGGTGCCGCGCATGGAACTCCGGGCTCTGCAGCCATTCAGGCTCGATGATCCAAACCGCGGCCGCTGCCCCATCGGCCGCGGCAGCCAGCGGTGCGTGGTCATGCGCGCGCAGGTCGCGCTTGAACCAGACCAGGCTGCGGGTCACGGCTGCAGACAGTCAGCCATCGCGGACAACAGTTCCAGGGGCTCGATCGGCTTGGAAACAAATTCGTCCATGCCCGCGGCGGCGCAGCGCTCGCGTTCTTCCATCGTCACGCTGGCCGACAAGGCGATCAAGGGCAGCCGATGCAGCCCCAATTCGCTGCGGATGCGGCGCGCCACCTCGTCGCCGTTCATCTCCGGCATGTAAAGGTCCAGCAGCACCAGGTCCACGCTGGTGGACTTCAATACTGACAGGGCCTCGGAACCGCTGGAAGCCGAGGTCACGACGAGACCGGCCCGCTCCAGCAGTCGCCGCACCACCGCCACATTCATGCGGTTGTCGTCTACCACCAGCACGCGCCGCCCCACCAATTCAAGCCCCGCCTGGGCCAGCTGCCATGCCATCTCGGCGCCCGGTGACTGGGCAGCACCCGACGTATCGCCCTCAACAACTCCATCGGCTGAATCCACGGCCCGACCGGCACTGCCAACGTCGTCCTGATTGAACGCACTGAAGACCGGCTGCAGCGGCCAACTCAGCACAAAGGTACTGCCCTTGCCGCGTTCACTCTGCAAGGTCAGGCTGCCACCCATCGCCTGCATGAGTTGACGGCTGATCGAAAGGCCCAGCCCGGTGCCACCGTATCGGCGTGCAATGGTGGCGTCGGCCTGACTGAAGGCCTTGAACAGGCGCGCCTGCTGCTCGGGCGTGAGGCCAATACCGGTGTCGGTGATCGCAATCGACACCATGGTCGGCTGTTCATCACTCACCGCAGGCTCCACACTCGCGCGCAGCTCAATGGAACCGTTGTCGGTGAACTTCACCGCATTGCCCACCAGATTCGTGAGCACCTGCTTGAGGCGAATGTGGTCACCCAGGACCATGGGCGGAACCGCGGGATCCACGCGGGTCAACCACTGCAAGCCCTTGGCCCGCGCCGCTGGCGACATCTGTTGAGCCACCTGATGGATGAGTTGCCGCACGGAGACCGGCGCGCGCTCGATGGGCAGCATGCCCGACTCCAAACGCGAATGGTCCAGCACGGTGTTGAGCAAGTCCAGCAGCATCTCCGCCGCATGGTGAACCAGCTCCAAATGCTGCGCCACCTGAGCCGGCTCCTCTTCCATCAGCGCCAGGCGCGCGGCGCCCAGAACACTGTTGAGCGGCGTCCGGATTTCGTGCGCCATGGTGGCCAGGAACTGGGTCTTGGAGCGCGCGGCCTCTTCGGCCTGCTCCAGGGCGAGGCGCAGAATATCCTCCTGCTCACGCTGGTGCCAGAGGTCACGAGCAATCAACACCAGGGCCTTGGGCTGACCAGCGGCGTCGAAGATGGGCACCCGTTGCACCTCGTACTCTCGGTGTTGCTCGGCAATTCGGCGGGTCTCCAGCGTCACCTGAGCTGCACGGCGCTCCCAGGCCTGACGGTCGGCCTCATCGGGACCATCCCCCTCACGCTCTGCGAACAGCACGCGCGCCCGGTCGTTGGCGAAGATCCACCGACCCTCCACGTCCATGTGCAACACCGCATCGGGCAGCGAACGCACCAACTGCAGGAGGTCCTCATTGAGCTGCGCAATGCGGGCTTCCAGCTCCTTGCGCCGCGTGATGTCGACCACGGTGCCGCGCATGCGCGTGGGTTTGCCGGTATCGGGGTCGCGCTCCACCACGCGGCCGCGGCTGCGCACCCAGATCCAGTGCCCATCCCGGTGGCGCTGGCGGTATTCCGCCTCGTACTCGGGAGTTTCACCCCGTATGTGCGCGCGGATCAGCTTGGCCACAGGCTCCTGGTCGTCGGGGTGCGAAAGGTCAACCCATCGGTCCAGGTGCTGACCCAACTCACCGTCGGCATAACCGAGCATACGGGCCCGGTTGCGCGCATGTCCCATCTCATTGGTCAGCAGGTTCCAGTCCCAGAAGGTCTCGCCGGCAATCTCCATCGCCTGCTCGAAGGCCTCCTGGCGCTGGGCCAACTGCTCGGTCATGCGCACCAGCTCCTCGTAACTGGGCGAGTGGGCGCCCGGCGCCGGGCCGCGGTTATCGCTACCGTCCGACGGCTTTGGAGGGTGGCTGGAACCTCGGTCGCTCATGACTCATACAACTGTCAGAACACCTCGGCCAGGGCCTGCGCCACACGCTCGACATTGCCTTGAGTAAGGCCGGCCACGCACATGCGACCAGAGCGGATCAGGTAGACCGCGTGCTCTTCACGCAACTGGTCCACCTGCGCGGCAGTCAAGCCGGTGTAGCTGAACATGCCGCGCTGGCTGAGCAGGAAGCTGAAATCCCGGCCTGGGCGAAGGCGCGTGACGTGGGCATGCAGGGCCTGTCGCACCTCGATCATGCGGCTGCGCATCTGCGCCAGTTCGTCCTCCCACTGGGCGCGCAGGTCGGCGTCGCCCAGAACATGCGCCACGATACGCGCGGCATGGATGGCCGGGCTGGAATAGATGCGCCGCACCGTGTAGCGCAACTGCCCCATCACCAGGTCGGCTTCGGCCTTGCTGGCGCACACGGCCGACAACGCACCGCAGCGCTCGCCATACACGCTCATGCTCTTTGAAAACGAATTCGCCACGAAGAAGGTCAGGCCCGAAGCCGCCAGCGCCCGCACGGAATGCGCGTCTTCGGCAATGCCGTCACCGAAACCCTGATAAGCCAGGTCCAGGTAGGGCAGCAGTTCGCGCTCGCGCAGCACCGGAATTAGGGTGTCCCACTGCGCGGCGGTGAGGTCTACACCTGTGGGGTTGTGGCAGCAGGCGTGCAACAGCACGATGCTGCGCGCGGGCAGGCCGCGCAGGCAGGCCAGCATGTCATCAAACCGCAGGCCACCGGTGGCGCTGTCGTAGTAAGGGTAGCTGTGCACGGCAAAGCCGCTGCCCTCGAACATCGAACGGTGGTTGTCCCAAGTGGGGTCGCTCACCCACACCGCACTGTCGGGCAACCAGGTGCGCAGGAAGTCCGCGCCAACCTTCAAGCCACCGGAGGACCCCACCGTCTGAATCGTGGCCACGCGGCCCTCGGCCAAGGCGGCGTTTCCTTCGCCCAGCAGCAGGCGCGCCACCTGGGTGCGACACGCAGCCTCGCCCTCCATCGGCAGGTAGGGCTTGGCACCACCCTCGGCCAGGATGCGCCGCTCAGCCTCCTGCACGCATTGCAGCACCGGTAGGTGACCCTGCTCGTCGAAATAGATGCCAATGGACAGGTTGACCTTTTGCGGGCGCGCGTCCTGGTTGAAGGCATCCACCAGCGCAAAGATGGGGTCGCCGGCGTAGGGGGTGATGTGCTCGAACATGGGGTGTTGAGTAGGGTGGACAGAGACAGGCTGATGGCAAGCGAAAGGGTCAGCCGAGCGCGGCCTCGATGTCCGCCGCAAGCTTGGCCGGCGCATCCTGTGGCGCATACCGCCGGATCACCCGTCCGTCACGCCCCACCAGAAACTTGGTGAAGTTCCACTTGATGCCTTCAGACCCCAACAGGCCCGGTGCTTCCTGCTTGAGCCACCGGAACAGCGGGTGAGCGTCCGCCCCGTTCACGTTCACCTTGGCCATCATCGGAAAGGACACGCCGTAGTTGCGCTGGCAGAAGGTGGCAATGTCGGCGTTGTCCTTCGGGTCCTGCCCGCCAAACTGATTGCAGGGAAAGCCCACGATCGTCAAACCACGGCCCTGGTAACGCTGCCACAGGTCTTCCAGGCCGCCGAACTGCGGCGTGAAGCCACAGGCACTGGCGGTGTTGACCACCAGCACCACCCGGTCCTTGAAGTCGGCCATGGAAACCGGGCGCCCGGTGATGTCGGTGGCCTGGAAGTCGCTTAGGGACTGGGCTGCAGCTTTGTTCATGCTGCGATCGTAATGCAGGCACCATTCCCAGTGCAGTCACTCAATCCGGGTGACGCGCGCTGGGTGAGCACCCCGTCTCAGTTTGCGGGACTTCGGCCCTCAGTCCCAAGCCGCCAACCAGGCCGAAGCCAGGATGCAGGCGCCGCCCAACAGCAAAGCGGGTCCCAGGGTTCCGGCGCCCAGCGCCACCGCCGACACCGAGGCAAACAGCACCTCGGTGAGCATGATCACCGCCGTGCGGTGGGCCGGCAGGCGCGATGCCCCGTACTGCAGGCACAGATTGGCCGTCAGAAACCCCGCACAGAGCGCCAGCGCCCAAGGCCACCACTGCCCAGACTGCGCCCATTGCGGCGCGGGGACGGACCCGGTGTGCTGAAGCGCCGCACCCACCACCGCCGCCACCAGCGCCCCGCCGATGAACATGGCCGCCGCGCGCGCGGCCTCGCTGCGGTCCTGTTCGCGGCGCACCATGATGTTGTTCAGGGCGAAGGAGAATCCGCCGATGATGGCCAGGGCATCGGCCAGGCTGAAGGCCGTTCCCAGCGCGCCCCATCCCCCTTCGGGCCACAGCACGATCACCGCGCCGGCCAAGCCCAAGGCCACGCGCAGCAAGGTGCGCGAGGTGATGGCCTCTTGCAGCAGCACACGCGCCAACAGCACCGCCCACAAGGGCATCAGGTAGAACAGCAGCACCACGCGCACCACGTCGCCGATGCTCACGGCCCAGTTGAACGCTGCATTCGTGGTGCCGGCCGCGGCAATCAGCACCCATAGAGCACTGGGCTTGAGCAGTTCCGCCACGCTGCGCGGGCGCGCCACCAGCAGCAGCACGGAGATGGCCGCGTAGACCAGGGTGGTCGCCCACAGCGGGTGCAGGCCTTGTTCGTCGAGGTGGCGAAATGGCCACCACGACAAACCCCACACCAGCGCGTTGACGACTAGGGCTGCGGCTGCGAGGCCTTGCGACGGCGCCACCAGATGACCCCACCAACCACCGCGCCAACGCCCAGCAGAACAAAGATGCCCACCTGGAACTGGCGCAGAACGCTGAACATCCAGTCCCGGTTCAAGGCACCAAAGTACCCAAGGTACACCCAGATTGGCACGCTGATGAGTGCGGCGAAACCGTCCATCATCAACCAGGTCGTGAAGGGCACGCGGCGCGACATGCCCGCGCTGAAAAACACCGGCGTGCGCAGCCCCGGCAGGAAGCGGGCCACAAACATCACCCACTTGCCGTATTTCTGGAAGAGCTGTGCGGCCCGCTCAAAGCGCTCAGGGGTCAGCACCTTGCGAAATCCCGGTAACGTTTGAATGCGTTGGCCGTAGACCCGCCCCATCGTAAAGATGAGGCCATCGCCCACCAGCACGCCCGCCATGCCCACCGCAAACATCACGTGCGGGTCGGCATATCCCAGGCCGGCAATCACGCCACCCGTCACCAGGGTCACGTCTTCGGGCACCGGCACGCCGAAGCCGCAGATCAGCAGCATCACGAACACGGCCAGGTAGCCGTATTCGGTGAAGATGGGCATC
>JAIYCN010000219.1 GCA_027487995.1 Rubrivivax sp.
CACTGCGCCGCGGCCCCCGTTGAGTCGGCGGGGCCGTCCTTTCGCGATTTGACCCCGCCGGTCGGCGAGCGCTGACTCTTCGCAGCGAATGTCCCTGGAACCCATCAAGTCCGCCCTGCTCGCCTCTTATCGCAGCCATGGGGGCACCAATCACCTCGATGGGGTGCATCTGCCCTCGCAGGAATCGGTGAACCGGCTGGCCGCGGATTGCATGCACCTGCTGTTCCCGGGCTTTTTCGAGGAACGGGCCCTTACTGAAGCCGACCTGCCCGGTCACGTTGAGACCCTGCTGGGCCGCATTCAGCGGCGCCTGAGCGCCGAGGTCGAGAAGTGCCTGCGGTTCGCCCGCACGGAGTCCCCGGCCGCGGCCGCCGCGGCGCTGACGGAAACGTTTCTCGCCGGTCTACCCGAGGTGCGCCGCATCGTGGCCACCGATGTGGAGGCAGCCTACGCGGGCGATCCGGCCGCCCGCAGCCTCGAGGAGATCGTCCTGGCCTATCCCTGCGTCCTCGTGATCTCGGTCCAGCGCCTCGCGCACGAGCTTTACCGGCTCGGGGTCCCGCTGCTGCCGCGCATGCTCACCGAATACGCCCACGAGCGGACCGGCTGCGACATTCATCCGGGCGCACGGTTGGGCACCCATTTCTTCATCGATCACGCCACGGGCGTCGTCATCGGCGAAACCGCGACGGTGGGTAACCACGTGAAGCTGTACCAAGGAGTGACGCTCGGGGCCAAATCCTTCACCCTCGATCAGGAGGGCAACCCGATCAAGGGCGTCAAACGGCACCCTGACCTGGGGGATCATGTGACCGTCTACGCGCATGCCACGATTCTGGGCGGGGACACCCGGATCGGCGATCACGCCATCATCGGGTCCAACGTGTGGCTCCTGCGCTCGGTGCCCGCGAACTCGGTGGCCTACTTCAAGGGCGACCAGTTGGTGGTGCGTTCCCGGCGTCAGCACGAGGCTCTCGAGGGGCGGATCGAGGCGGGAGGCCCCGCCCCTGACTTCTCGATCTGAAGCCGGGGGCGCCGATCCCGCAGGAGGGACCGGCGCCGGCCAGCTCACAGACGGGCGAGCGCCTGCTCCAGATCGTCCTGGATGTCGGCGAAGTCCTCGATGCCGATGGAGAGGCGCACGTAATCCGGGCCCACCCCGGTGGAGCGCTGTTCGTCGGCGGTGAGCTGGCTGTGCGTCGTGCTGGCCGGATGGATGGCCAGGGACTTGGCATCACCGATGTTGGCCAGATGCGAGAAGAGCTTCAGCCCCTCGATCAGCTTCCGGCCCGCCTCGTAGCCACCCTTCACCCCGAAGCCGAGCAGGCCGCCGAAACCTCCCTTGAGGTACTTGCAGGCGGCCGCGTGATTCGGGCTGGACTTGAGGCCGGGATAGTTGACCCACGCGACCTTCCCGTGGGCGGACAGATACTCGGCCGTGCGCAGCGCGTTCGCGCAGGTCCGCTCCATCCGCAGGTGGAGGGTCTCAAGCCCCTGGATCCCGGTCCACGCATTGAAGGGCGAGATGCAGGCGCCGATGTCCCGCAGCAGTTGCAGCCGCATCTTCAGGATGTAGGCCAGATTGGCGCCCCCGGCGGGCGGGAACGCCTTGAAGGCCTCCCAGTGCACGAGGCCGTGGTAGCTGGGGTCGGGCTGGGTGAAGCCGGGGAAACGGCCGTTGCCCCAGTTGAAGTTCCCGCCGTCCACCACCACGCCGCCGATCGAGGTGCCGTGGCCGCCGATGTACTTGGTGGTCGAGTGGACCACGACGTTCGCGCCCCATTCGATCGGCCGGTTGAGGTAGGGCGAGAGGGCGGTGTTGTCGATGATCAGCGGGACGCCGGCTTCGCGGGCGATCGCCGCCACCTCCGCAAACGGGAAGATGTTCAACGCGGGGTTGCCCAAGCCCTCCCCATAGAACGCCTTCGTGTTGGGCTTCAGGGCGCGGAGGAAAGCATCCGGATCCTGGGCGTCCACGAAGGAAACCTCGATGCCCAGTTTCGGCAGGGTGTGGTGGAACAGGTTGTAGGTGCCGCCGTAGAGCTGGGACACCGAAACCAGATGATCCCCAGCCCCCGCCAGATTGAGGATCGCATCCGTGATCGCCGCCTGCCCCGAGGCGTGCGCCAGCGCTCCCACCCCTCCCTCGAGCGCGGCCAGGCGCTGCTCAAAGACATCCGTCGTCGGATTCATGATCCGCGTGTAAATGTTCCCGAGTTCCTTCAGCGCGAAGAGGTTCGCCGCGTGTTCCGTGTCCCGGAAGACGTAGCTCGTCGTCTGGTACAGCGGGACGGCGCGGGAGCCCGTCGTGGGGTCCGGGGTCTGGCCGGCGTGCAGGGCCTTGGTGGCGAAGCGATGATTCTTCATCGGGAGTGGGCCCCGACGGAAGCGGGCCTCCCGCGCGCGTCAATGCCCAACGCCGGGCGCAAACTCCTTGCCAGCTCCCGGACGCCCCGCTGCCTTCAGCCACCCCCTCCGATGCCCGCCGCCCTCAACTCCCGCCTTGCCGTCTGCACGTGGTCCCTCCGCCCCCGCTCCCCGGAGGATCTCGTCGCCGCCTGCGCCGCCACCGGGCTTAGCCGCCTGCAGCTCGCACTCGATCCGTTGCGCGAAGACCCGGCCCTCTGGGGTGGCTTTCCCGCCCTCGCGGCGCGCCACGGACTCCGGATCGTCTCCGGCATGTTCGGCACGATCGGCGAGGACTATAGCACCCTGGAGACGATCCGGCGCACCGGAGGCGTGGTCCCCGACGCGACGTGGGAACAGAATTGGCGCAACCTGCAGACGGTCGCCGACCTTGCGGCGGAGCTCCGCCTGGGGACCGTCACCTTCCACGCCGGCTTCCTCCCCCACGATGAATCCGACCCGGATTTCCGGAAGCTGCTGGACCGGATCGCGCAGATCGCGGCGTGCTTCGGCTCCCGCGGGATCCACCTCGGGTTCGAGACCGGCCAGGAAACCGCCGACACCCTCGCCGCGTTCCTGCGGCGGCTGAACAACCCGCGCGTAGGAGTGAATTTTGATCCGGCCAACATGATCCTCTACGGCAAGGGCGATCCGATCGCCGCGCTGCGCACGCTGGGTCCGTGGCTCAAGCAGTGCCACATCAAGGATGCCCGGCGCACGCGGGTGCCGGGCACCTGGGGCGAGGAGGTCGCCGTCGGAACCGGGGAGGTGGATTGGCCGGCCTTCCTGGCGCAACTGTCCGCGCTCGGATTCCAAGGCGACCTCTGCATCGAGCGTGAAGCCGGAGAACAGCGGATCGAGGATATCCGCGCGGCCCGCATCCACCTGGAGCGCCTCGCCTCCTGACCACTTCCGCCATGATCAACGTCGCGGTCATCGGGCTGGGCTTCATGGGGGTCACCCACTTGAAGTCCTATCTTCAGGTCCCTGGGGTGCGGATCGCCGCGCTCTGCGGCGGGCGTCGTCCGCCGCCGGCGGACGGGGATTTCTCCGGAGTCACGGGCAACATTCCCGGGTGGCAACCCTTCAAGCTGGAGATGAACGGGATCCGCATCGCCCGCGATCTGGAGGAAGTCTTGTCCGATCCGGGCATCGATCTCGTGGATCTCTGCGTCCCGACCCCGGCTCACGTTCCCTTGGCCGTGCGGGCCCTGCGCGCTGGCAAGCACGTGCTCTGCGAGAAGCCCTTGGCGCGGACCTCGGTGCAGGCGCGCGAACTGGTGGCGGCCGCCGCGGCGGCCAGAGGGCACTTCATGCCGGCGATGTGCCTTCGCTTCTGGCCGGGCTGGTCCTGGCTGCGCGAAGCCGTGGCCGATGGGCGTCACGGTGCCATTCGTGCGGCCCGCTTCCGTCGGGTGGGCGAGCCGCCCGCGTGGGGCCAGGACGCTTACTTTGACGGCGGGGCCTCCGGGGGCGCCCTCCTCGACCTGCACATTCACGACACCGATTTCGTCCAGTTCCTGTTCGGACGACCTCGGTCCGTCTATTCCCAGGGCTTCAGCCAGTTCAGCGGGGCCATCGATCACGTCGTGACCCAGTATGAAGTCGCATCGGGGGCGGCGGTGAGCGCGGAAGGAAGCTGGATGATGCCCCCAGGCCACGGCTTCAACATGGCCTACACCGTGATTTTTGAGCGGGCCACGGCCGACTTCGACCTGAGCCGCGGCGCGGAGGCTTTACGGCTGTTCGAGCCCGGCCAAGCGGGCCGGACCGTGTCGCTGGAGGCTGGCGACGGTTACATCCACGAGCTGAGTTACCTGGTGGGTTGCCTGCGTGAAGGACGCGCCCCGGCCCGGGTCACCTTGGCGGATGCGCTCTCCGCCGTGGAAATCTGCGAGGCGGAGGAACGATCCATCCGGAGCGGACGGGTGGAGCCGGTCGCAACCGCTCAGATGTAGTACATCTCGGCCGCCTCGCGGGCGACGAGTTGGTCGAGG
>JAIYCN010000137.1 GCA_027487995.1 Rubrivivax sp.
CGCCGCCGGCAAGGCACTCGTCGAAGGGCTCACGTTTTCCGTCCGGCCGAAGGTCGACTATGCTCAGGACCGAGTCCGGGCCGAGTTGAGCGAACTGCGGCTGGCCCTGCCGAGCGGCGACTCCGTGGCCGGGGTCCTTCGCGCGGAGAGCGGCCCGCTGAGCGCGCGTCCGGCCACCACCTTCGAAGCCCAGTTGGATGCGCGGGTGGCCGCGCTGCTGCGCCCCTTCCTCGCCTTTGATCCGGGTGCCTTGGAAGCCAAGGTCAGCCTGAGCGGTCGCCACGAGGGGCAGAGCCTCACCGTGACGCAGGCCGCGGTGCGGGTGAACCGGACCGGCGGGGCGCTCCTCACGGCCGCGACCCTGCTGCAACCCGTCCAAGGCGAGCTGCAGGCGAATCGGTGGTCCGCGCGGGATGCCAACGCCCCCGCCGCGCGCCTGGAACTGGGCGAGATTCCGCTCGCCTGGGCCGGGGCCTACCTTCCGGCCAGCCAGCTCTCCGGCACGCTGAGCGGCGCCACCCTGACCGTAGCCTGGGCCGCGGACGGCGCGGCCACCCTCAACACCACCGCGCCCCTCACCCTCCGCGGCGCCACGGTGGCCCTCGAACAGAAACCCCAGGTGAACAATCTGGACCTCACCCTCGACGTCACCGCCACGCAGCGGAAAAGCGGCGTGAGCTTCGCCGTCCGCAAGCTGGAGGCGCGGCAGGGTGAGGAATCGCTCCTGCAGTTGGACGCCGAAGGCGAACTGACTCCCGGCCCCAAGCCCGCGGGCAAGGTCAAGGGGACCCTGCAGGCCGAAGCCCTGCTCTTCCGCCAGCCCGCCCTCGCGGCCCTCCTCCCGCTGGCGCAGGGGCGCATCCGCACGACCTTCGACACCACCTTCAAGGTCGGTGATGCCCTCGCGGCCAAGCTCACTCTCACGACCCGCGGCCTGGGCCTCCGGGGGGCCCCGGCGCTCGGCGACGCGGACCTCGCGCTCACCGCCTCCGCCAAGGCGGATGGTTCCGCGACCTTTTCGCTCCCCCTCAGCGTCACCACCGCCGGGCGCAAATCGGACTTGGCCTTGGAAGGCTCCGTGAGCGCGGCCGCCGCGAATCGCCCCCGCACCTTAACCTTCCGCGCCACCAGCACCAACCTCGTGGTGGACGATCTCCAGGCCTTCGCCGCCTTGGCTCCCGCCGCACCAACTGCCTCTCCCGCCTCTCCGGCGACCCCCGCCACTTCCAGCGCGCCGGCCCGCGCCGGAACGTCGGGCTCCGGCCGGCCCGCGGCCGCGCGACCGACCCCAGCGGCGGCCATCCCGGATCAGTCGCCTCCGTGGAAAGGCCTGCAGGGACGCGTGGAACTGGACCTCAAGCGGGTCCTCTACGGCCGCGATTACACCGGACGCGGCATCCGCGGCACCGTTACCCTGACGGAGTCGCGGCTCGCGCTCGAGAACCTGCAGGGCAGCTTCCGCGACCAGCCCTTCGGCCTGAGCGGCGCGCTGACCTTCACCCCGGCGCAGGCGCAACCTTACGCGCTGACGGGCCAGGTCGACGTCGCGGGCGTCGCCGTCGGCGAGCTGCTGCGGGCGGCGAACCCCGGCGAAAAGCCCCTCCTCGAGAGCACGGTCAAGGTCGCCGCCAAGGTCACCGGCCGGGGCGCGACCGTGCCCGACACCGTGACGCGGACCTTCGGGCAATTCGAGGTGACGGGCGGTCCCGGGATCCTGCGCGCGCTGGGGCAGAAGTCCCAGAGCGTGGGCGCCGCCTCCGCGCTGCTCGGACTGGCGGGCGCGCTGACCGGCTCCGGCAACACGATGGCCCTGGGGCAACTGGGCCGGGAACTGGAGGAGATGAAGTTCGACAGTTTCAGCGTGAAGGTGGAACGCGATGCCGCCCTCAATTTCCGGACGACTGCCATCGAGTTCCTCTCACCGACGAAGCGCCTGACCGGGCGCGGGACGATGACCTACCGCGAGGGGGTGCCATTCGATGACTGGCCCTTCGAGCTCGAGTTCCGGCTGGCCGGCAAGGACTACATGGCCCGGCTGCTGAACGAGGCCCGCGCGCTTTCCGGCCAGGAGGACGAACGCGGGTACTACCCGATGGCGGTACCCTTCACCGTGAACGGCACCGTGTCGCGCGTGAACACCTCGCTGTGGAAGGTGCTCGCCGGGACTGCGGCCCGCGCCGGGCTCGAGGGGTTGCTGGTCCGCTAGTCGACCTCCGCGAGGCAGGCCCGCCAAAGGGCCTCCTCGCCGGGCAGCCCGGTCTCGCGCAGGCCCGCGGCGATCGCCGCCTCGGTGGGTTCAACGACCGCGTGCCGGGGATCGCCGGGCCACTCCGGGCGCGCGCGGCGCACCAACGCCCAACACGCCCACGCGCGCCAGCGGCGTTGATCGCGCCGGGGCTCGTTCATCCGGTCCGCGTAGTGCTGGAAGTGCACGCGCGGGTTGCCGATGAAGATACCCGGTGGCGCGCCCCGGACCATCCAGGCCGTCGCCGCGTATGGGAGTGGAAAGTCCCGCAGGACCGGCTCCGTGCCGTCCAATTCGGCCCCGAAGGCGCGGTCGAGGCAGAGGAGGGCCCGCGCCGGCAGTTCCCGTTGCCAGAGGGCTTGGCCATACTCGAGGCAATCGCGGTAAAACGCTGCCCCGCGGTCCCCCTCACGGTGCCGGTGCAGGCTGCGCCAGTCCA
>JAIYCN010000253.1 GCA_027487995.1 Rubrivivax sp.
CACCGCCGCCGCCTTCGCCCACATGCCCACAGCCTTTGATCATTGAAGATTCAAAAATGGGTGCAGAACGACAACAACCCGCCCGGTAACATTGACAAGTGAGGCAACACGACATCTACAGTAATTGACGCCCCCCCCCCCCCGAGATAGGGGGTATGCCGGCCTGAATTCACGACCACCCGCACGTGGCCCAACCGGCCCGGCTCAAACGTTCAGGTGACACGCGACATGGTGCCGCGCCGTCAATTCCCTGGACTCGGGCCGCTGAACGTCACACAGGCCCTTCTGCGCCACGGGGCAGCGCGTATGGAAGTGACAGCCTGCGGGCGGGTGGATGGGGCTGGGCACATCACCCTGCAGCACGATGCGCTGCTTGCGCACACGCGGGTCGGGCACGGGAACAGCCGACAACAGTGCCTGCGTGTAAGGGTGGCGCGGGTTGCGGTAAAGCTCGGCCGCGGGCGCACGCTCCACGATGCGGCCCAGGTACATCACGGCCACCTCATTGCTGGTGTGCTCCACCACCGACAGGTCGTGGGCAATGAAGATGTAGGTCAGGCCGAACTGCGCCTGCAGGTCCTCGAGCAGATTGATGACCTGGGCCTGGATGGACACATCCAGCGCGGAAACGGCTTCGTCGCACACGATCAGGCGCGGCTGCACGGCCAAGGCCCGCGCAATACCGATGCGCTGGCGCTGCCCGCCGGAAAACTCATGCGGGTAGCGGCGCATGTGGTCCTTGGACAAACCCACGGTGGCCAGCAACTCGGCCACGCGATCGGCCTGCTCACTGCGGTTGCGCGCAAGCCCGTGGATCACCAGCCCCTCACCCACGATGGCGCCCACGGTCATGCGCGGGTTCAGCGAAGCAAAGGGGTCCTGGAAGATGATTTGCATCTCCCGGGCCAAGGCGCGCAGTTCGGTGCGGTCCATGGCGGTCACGTCCCGCCCATCGAAACGCACCTGCCCCTCGGTGGGCTCGATCAGCCGCAGGATGCAGCGGCCCATGGTGCTCTTGCCGCAACCCGATTCGCCCACCACGCCCAAAGTGTGGCCACTGTGCAGGTCAAAGCTGACCCCATCAACGGCATGCACCTGCTCGCGCCCGCGGCCGAAGAGCCCGCCGCGCACCGGGAAACGCTTGGCGAGGTTGCGCACCTCCAGCAGCGGCGTGTTCGCGCTCATCCTGCGGCCCCCGTCACCACATCGTCGAGCGCGCAGGCCACACGGTGCCCTGGCGCCACTTCGCGCAGCATGGGCGTGGCCGCAGTGCATTCAGCGCGCGCATGCGAGCAGCGCGAGGCAAAGCGGCAACCGGGCCCTGGCTCAATGAGCTTGGGCACCGTGCCGGGAATGGCCTCCAGCCTTACCTTGTGCGTGGCCGAGGAGCCCAGGCGCGGGATGGAGCGGATGAGCCCGCGGGTGTAAGGATGACGCGGCTGCGCAAACAACTCCTGCACGGGCGCCTCTTCCACCACCTGCCCGGCATACATCACCACCACGCGCTGCGCCACTTCGGCCACCACCCCCATGGCGTGGGTGATGAGCAGAATCGCCATGCCCATCTCGGCCTTCAGTTCGGCCAGCAGTTCCAGGATCTGTGCCTGGATGGTCACGTCCAGCGCGGTGGTGGGCTCGTCGGCAATCAGCAATTGCGGCTTGCAAGCCAGGGCCATGGCAATCATCACGCGCTGGCGCATGCCGCCTGAAAACTGGTGCGGATAGTCGCGCACTCGTTTTTCGGGGGTGGGGATGCGCACCAGGCGCAACAGTTCCACCGCACGCTCCAAGGCCTGCCGCTTGCTCAGGCCTTCGTGCAGGCGCAGGCTCTCCCCAATCTGCTCGCCCACGGTGAACACGGGGTTCAGGCTGGTCATGGGCTCCTGGAAGATCATGGCAATCTCCCGCGCACGGATGGCCTGCATCTCCCGTGGCGACAGCGGCACCAGGTCGCGCCCCTTCCACAGAATGCGGCCGTCCACGATGCGCCCGGGCGGCATGTCGATGAGCTTCATCACCGTGCGCGCGGTCACACTTTTGCCGCAGCCCGATTCGCCCACCACGCACACGGTTTCACCGGCGTGCAGTGTGAGGTCTACGCCATCCACCGCATGCAGCCAGCCGTCGTCGGTGGCAAAGTGGGTCTTCAGGCCCTGGATCTGGAGCAAGGGGGTGGACATGGGCAAGTGCAGGCCTACAGCACGCGGCGCGGATCCAGCGCATCGCGCAGGCCGTCGCCGATGAAGTTGATGGTGAGCACGGTGATGAAGATGGCGATGCCCGGGAACAGGGCCCAGTGCACCGCAATGTCCAGATAGTCACGCCCGTCGTAGAGGATGCGGCCCCAGGTGGGGATGTCCGGCGGGAAGCCCAGGCCCAGGAAGGACAGCGTGCTCTCGGCAATGATGGCTGCGGCCACATCGATGGTGGCCGCCACGATCACCGGGCCCAGGCTGTTGGGCAGGATGTGGCGCGTGACCTGACGCGGCGTGGACGCACCCAAGGCACGCGCGGCCTCCACGAATTCTTTTTCCCGCAGGCTGAAGAACTGGGCCCGCACCAGGCGCGCCACGGGCATCCAGCGAAAGCCGCCAATGACGGCCACGATGAGGATGAAGATGCCCAACTCCAGCCCGAAGGTCTGCTTCAGTGGCTCGCGGAACAGGAAGATGAGCAGCAGCAGCACCGGCAACTGCGGCAGGCTCAGGAAGAGGTCGGTCAGCCACATCAATGCCGCATCGACCCAACCCTTGGAAATACCGGCCAGCGCGCCAATGAGCACCCCCACCAGTACCGCTGTGAGCATGGCCGCCAGCCCAACTGCCAGACTGATGCGCCCACCGTACAGCAGCCGCGCCAACAGGTCGCGGCCCAGGTCGTCCGTTCCCAAAGGGTGCTTCAGCGTGGGCTTGGACAGGCTGGCCAGCAGGTCCACGTCATTCACACCCACCTTCCAAACCAAGGGCCCCAGCAGCACTGCCAACACCATGAAGCCGAGCAGCCATAGGCTCCAGTAGGCCAAGCGGTGGCGCTTGAAGCGGCGCCAGGCATCCTGCCACGGCGACACGCTGGCGGTGGCCTTGCCGGACACACCGATGGGCGATGCGGCCGCGCTGGCCGACGCCTCAGCGGTAGCTGATTCGGGGGTCGAGCCAGCCATAGAGCACATCGGCCACGAGGTTGAAGAAGATCACCAGCGCGCTGAACACAAAGGTGACGGCCATGATGACCGGCGTGTCGTTGCGCAGGATGGCGTCGATGAGCAGGCTGCCGATGCCGGGTATGCGAAAGATCTGTTCGGTGACGATGGCCCCGCCAAACACAGTGGGCATCTGCAGCGCCACCAGGGTGACCACCGGGATCATGGCGTTGCGCACTACATGCTTGAGGATGACCGCCCGCTCGCTGAGGCCCTTGCTGCGCGCGGTGGTGACGTAATCAAGGCGGATCACATCCAGCACCGCACTGCGCACATAGCGCATCATGCTGGCGGCCTGGTACAAGCCGAGCACGGTGATGGGCATGATGCTTTGCTTGACGTGGTCCCACAGGAACTGCCAACCGGTGGACGAAATGTCCGTGCGGTACACGAAGGGCAGCCAGCCCAGCGTGATGGAGAACAGCAGGATGAAGAGCACGCCGGTGAAGAAGGTGGGCAGCGAAAAGCCCACGAAGGCCACCGTGCTGGCGATTCGGTCGAACCAGGAATAGGGCTTGACCGCGGCCAGCACCCCCACCGGTATGGCCACCAGGATGGCCAGCACTTGCGACAGGCCGATCACCACGATGGTGGTGGGCAGGCGCTGCATGATGAGCTCGTCCACATTGATGCGGCTGACGAAGGAAAAGCCCCAGTCCCCACGCAGCATGCTGGCCAGCCAACGCAGGTAGCGCTCCCACACGGGGTCGTCCAAGCCGAACTGCACGCGCAGCGCCGTGCGCACCTCGGGCGGCACGTTGGGGTTGGTGGCCAGTTCCTCAAAGGGGTCCCCGGGGGCCAGGGCGAGCACGGTGAACAGCACCGCACTGATGCCCAGCAAGCTGGGCAGCGCGATGAGGATGCGGCGCAGGATGTAGTGGCCCATGCGGCGCTAACAGGCCAGGCCAGCGCGCCTGGCCATGCCGCGGCGGCAACGAAGGCTGCAGCGCATCAGGCCTCGCGGGTCCAATAGCCCAACGCCCAGGTGGTGTTGTCCCAGGCGGACAGAACCGGGCGCAGCTTGGCATTGACCCCATAGGGACGGGGCCGCGCGAAGAGTGGCACCACGTGCTGGTCGCCCACCACCAGGTCGTTCATGCGGATGAACAGCGCGGCGCGCTTGACCGGATCCAGCTCCACCTGCGCGGCCTTGTGCGCGGCGTCGTAGTCGGCGTTCTGCCAGCGCGAGAGGTTGCGCCGCGCCCACTTGTTCTCCTTCTGCGAGAGCTCCCAGCTGGTGAACTGCTCCATGAAGCTCTGCGGGTCGGGCTGCGTCATGGTGGTGGTGTACATCTGCATGTCGGCCCAGAACTTCTGGTAGGTGTCCGGGTTGGCGAAGTCACCGCCGAAGTAGACCGACGCCACCACGCTCTTGAGTTCAAGATCAATGCCCACCTTGCTGCAGGCGTCCTTGATGATGGCCTGGGTCTTCTGGCGCGGGCCACTCACCGAGGTCTGGAAGACGAACTTCAGCTTGGTGCCGCCCTTGGCGCGGATGCCATCGGGGCCGCGCTTCCAGCCCGCAGCCTCCAAAATTTGGGTGGCCTTCTCCGGGTTGAATTCGAACTTCGGATTGGAGCTGCGAAAGCGAACGGGGTTGTTGAGGAAGTTGGCCGTGGCCACCGCACCGCGCCCGTAGATGGCCTCGGCGATGCTCTTGCGGTCAATCAACAGACTCATGGCCTCGCGCACCGCACGCTCGCTGAAGGCCGGATGGCGGCTCTTGGCACTGGCGCGCTCGCCGTCCACTTCCTTCCAGGGGTCGGTGGGGTTGAGGGCCACGAACTCGAGGTCGCTGCCCTCATGGAAGTGCACCTTGCCGCGCCCGGCGGATTCCAGTTGGCGCAGGATCACATCCTCCACCGAGAGGTTCCAGGCCAGATCGAATTCAGCGGTCTGCAGCACCGAGCGCGCCGCGCTGGTGGCGTCGCCACCACCCTTGAGTTCGAGCGTGTCGAAGAAGGGTTGGTTGGGCACGTGGTAGCTGGTGTTGGCCTCGGCCCGCAGCATGTCGCCGGGCTTGAAATCCACGAGTTTGTAGGGGCCCGTGCCGACCGCCTTGAGGTTGGCCGGGTTCTCACGCGACTTTGCCCCGCTGAAGGGTTCGAACACGTGCTTGGGCAGGATCAGGCCCCAGGTGCCCACGAAGGGCTCGGCCCAAAAAGGCGTGGGTTTGGCGAACTCCACCTTGATGGTGTGGGAGTCGACCTTGCTGACCTTGATGTCGCGGTAGATGTTGACCGTGAGCATGGCCGAGGCCGGGTCACCCGCATACTGCCAGGTGAAGACAACGTCGTCGGCGGTGAAGTCCTTTCCGTCATGCCACTTCACACCGCGCTTGAGCTTCCAGGTGACGACGCGACCATCGGCCGATAGGCCACCGTTCTGGCGCGTGGGCACCTCGGCGGCCAACACGGGCACCAGGTTGCCCTCAGCGTCCCAGCCGCCCAGGGGCTCATAGAAGATGCGGCAGGAATCCTGGTCCTTGGTGCCGCCCGCGTAGTGTGGGTTCAAGTGCACCGGGGCCTGCCAGTACATCAAGCGCAGCGTGCCGCCTCCACCGCGCTTGGTGGGCTTGTAGGGCATGGGTGTTGGGGTCTGGGCGACGCCCTCGTGCATGAGCAGCATGGAGGCCATCGGGGCCGTCAGGCCCAGGCCCACCAGTCGCTGAATGAAGACACGGCGCGGCACTTGGCCGTGGCGCACTTGCTCAATGAGGGCTCGCAACTCGCGTTCATTCATGGTGAGGCTCCTGGAATGGCGAGCGATCGTACCCACTTGCCCGGGCCTGCCCATCCGGGGTGGCCCGGGGGTCGGGGCTTTGCGGCCGAGAGAGAGGTTGGCGCGATACTGCGGCAATGAGCGCACCGTCTTCCGATGTCCTGATAGTTCATGGCCCGGCCGAGCCCGGATCGGTGCTGGTGCTGGATTCGCCGCACTCCGGCTTTGCGATGCCGGCAGACTTCAATGCGGCGCTGCCCCATGCCGACCTGCGCGACGGGGAAGACCAGTACATCGATGAGCTGTACATGCCCGCCACGGGCTTGGGCATCCCGCTGTTGGCGGCGCAGTTCCCGCGCACCTACCTGGACGTCAACCGCCATGCGGCTGACATTGACCTGGACCTGCTGGACGAACCATGGCCGCATGAGCACCAACCCAGTGGCAAGGCCTCCCTTGGAAAGGCACTGCTGTGGCGCACGCTGGATGACGGACGACCCATCTACACGCGGCGGCTGAGCGCCCAGGAGGTGAGGGCGCGCATCGAGCGCTGCCACCGTCCTTACCACCAGACGCTGCAGCGTCTGATGGAAGCGGCGCACGCGCGCTTTGGCCGCGTGGTGCACCTGAACTGCCACTCGATGAACGCGGTGTCGGGGTTGATGGGCGAAGGCGGTGCGGGCAAGCCCAGGGCGGACTTCGTGCTCGGCGATCGCGACGGCAGCACCTGTTCGGCCGAAGTCACCCACTTCGTGTTTGAACACCTCAAGGGCTTGGGCTACGACGTGAAGATCAACGACCCATTCAAGGGTGTGGAACTGGTGCGGGCCTATTCCAACCCGGCGCGCGAGCGGCACAGCCTGCAGGTGGAAATCAACAAGCGCGTGTACATGAACCAAGCCACCGGCTTGAAGCTACCGCACTTCGTTGTGCTGCAGCAGCAGTTGATGGGCCTGCTGCAGGCCATGCAGCGGCACTTCGGGGCGGTTCGAGGTTGATCCTCACGCGAGTGTGATTCACGGCTGCACGGCGGTAGTGCCTGCCGGCAGCACAAGTCCCTCGCAGCGACCAAAACCCACCCGAACCGCGCCGGGCCTGTCACACCAACCCCGCAGGGTGACAGAGTCACCATCTTCCAGGAAAGTGCGCTGCTCGCCATTGGGCAGCTTCAGCGGCTGCTTGCCGCCTGCGGTGAGTTCGATGAGGGCGCCGGCCTGATGGGGCTCGGGCCCGCTCATGGTGCCGCTGCCCAGCAGGTCACCAGGCTGAAGATTGCAACCGCCCATGGTGTGGTGCGTCACCATTTGCGCCAGCGTCCAGTAGGCATGGCGGTAGTTGGACTGCGCGATGAGAGCGGGCGGGATGCCGGCTTCGCGCATGCGGGGCGTTTGCAGTTCCACCGCCAATTCAATGTTTAGCAGGCCGTTTGCGCGTTGCGCGGCGCTGTCCAGGTAGGGCAAAGGCTGCGGGTCGTCTGCAGGCCGCGTGAACGGCAGGCGGTACGGGGCCAGCGCTTCCAGGGTCACCACCCAAGGTGAAATGGTAGTGGCGAAGTTCTTCGCCAGGAAGGGGCCCAGGGGTTGGTACTCCCAGCCCTGGATGTCGCGCGCCGACCAGTCGTTGAGCAGGCACAGGCCGAACACATGGTCTTCGGCCTGGTCGATGTTGATGGGGCGGCCGAGTGCATTGCCCGGGCCGATGAACGCGCCCAGTTCCAGTTCAATGTCCAGGCGCTTGCTGGGGCCCACCATGGGCTGCGGGGCCCCGGGTGGCATCAATTGCCCTTGGGGCCTGGTGAACGGCGTGCCTGAGATGACGATGCTGGAGGCGCGGCCGTGGTAGCCGATGGGCACCCACTTGTAGTTGGGCAGCAGCGGGTTGTCGGGCCTGAACAGCCGGCCGATGTTGGTGGCGTGGTGGACCGAGGTGTAGAAGTCGGTGTAGTCGCCGATGCGTGCGGGAAGGCGGTATTCGGCCTGGGACTGCGGTACCAAAGCAAGGGACCGAATGCGTGCTTGTTCATCCGCGGTTGTACCCACGCGCAGCAGATGAGAGAGCGCGTGGCGCAGCGCGCTCCAGTGCGCAGGGCCCAGCGCCATGAAGTCATTGAGCTGGTCGCGCGCGGCGGCTTGCAGGGCGGTGCGGGCCAACTCGGTGGCGGGGTCTTCGGCCTTGATGACATCGGCGTTGATGACATCGGCGTTGCGCAAGGCCGCCAAGTCCACGATCTGATCACCGATGGCGACACCGCCACGCCAGGCCTCGGTAGTTCCCGCGCGGCAGAACACCGCGAAGGGGAGGTTCTGAATGGGGAAGTCACTGCCCGCGGCCTGGGCGGATTTCACCCAACTGCGCAGGCTGGGGTCGTGGGTTTCGTTGAGCATGGAGGGGTGGGCCTGTAGGCGTGGGTGTGCGCGGGTCTATTTCGCTTGCCGGGCCAGCGCCAGCGCTTCCCGCAGCACCGAGAGGTCACCGATGTGGTTGCTCAGCAGCAGGATGAGCCGCGCGTTGAGCGCCAGGCTTTCATCATCGCTCAAGCCACGGTGGGCGTTGATGAGCTCTTCGTAGAAGTCGTCACCGGCGCTGTAGTCACGCAAATCACGGCGGTCGGCCTCGTGGAAGTGGGGGTTCAGGTTCAAGGGCATGGGGGTCTTCCGGTGGCGCGGGCCAGAGCCTGCGCAATGGCGGCGGGGTCGGCTTGCCGCCAGCGGGCGCACACATGCTGGTCAGGCCGCAGCAACAGGGCGGTGCCATGCTGGCCGTCGCAACGGCGCGCGGCCAGACCCTTCAAATCGTGCAGCACGACAGCACCGGCTTGTTGCAGGCGCTGGGCGGTCAGAGGGTCGACTTGGGCAGCACACAGCAGCAGCACCTGTACGGGCAAGGGCACGTTGGCGGCAGCTGCATCAGTCATCACGGGCGTTTGCAGGGCGCGAATGCGTTCACCAAATTCAGGCGCTTGGGCATCGTCCACAAACAGCAGCAGTTGAAACCGCCCGCCCACATGCTGCAGCAGCCAACTGGGCTCGCCCTGGTGCACCACCGGCGCGTCGTCCAACGGTGCGCCCGGCGCCATCCAACCTTCAAACGGCTCCAGGGCCGGCGTGTTCAGCGGTGAAGCCGGGTAGTGCGTGGGTACGGACAAGCGGCCTGAATTCACCAGCTTGCGCGCAAAGGCATGCTGCGAAGCCAATTGCAGCGCGGCGTCACGGAAGGCCCGGCTGGTGCGGCTCTTGGGCGTGATGAAGTCGGTGGAGCGGGTGGAGTTGAGGATGTTCTCATCGGCCGCGTCGCCACGCTCGCTATCGTAGGACTGCAGCAGGCTCTCGGGGGCCATGCCTTTGATGACATGGGCCAACTTCCACATCAGATTGTCCGCATCCTGAATGCCGGAATTCGCGCCGCGCGCGCCGAAGGGCGAGACCTGGTGGGCCGAATCGCCAGCAAAGATCACCCGGTCGTGCACGAAGCGGTTCATGCGGCGGCATTGGAAGGTGTAGACGCTCACCCATTCCAGTTCGAACTCCACTTGCGGCCCCAGCATGGCGCGGATGCGGGGAATGACCTTCTCGGGCTTCTTCTCCTCTTCGGGGTCGGCATCCCAGCCCAGTTGGAAATCGATGCGCCACACGTCGTCCGCCTCGCGGTGCAGCAGCACGCTTTGGTGGCGGTGAAAGGGCGGGTCGAACCAGAACCAACGCTCGGCCGGGAAGGGTGCCTTCATCACCACATCCGCAATCAGGAACCGGTCCTTGAACACCTGCCCTTCCATGTCCAGGCCCAGCATCCGCCGCACGGGGCTACGCGCACCGTCGCACACCACCAACCAGCGGGTGTGCAGCATGTAGGTGCCCTCGGGCGTTTCCACCGTCAGCACTACACCTTCGGCCTGCGGCTGCACATGCACCACCTTGTGGCGCCAGCGGATGTCCACACCGGCGCGCTCGCACGCCTGCACCTGGAAGTGCTCCAGGTAGTACTGCTGCAGATTGACCATGCCCGGGCGGCGGTGGTCAGGCTCAGGCAGCAGGTTGAAGTTGAACACCTCCTGCTCGCCGAAGAAGGTGCGGCCCACATTCCATTGCACGCCCTTGTCCACCACCGCGTCGCCCACGCCCAGGCGGTCCAGCACGTCCAAGGTGCGCTTGGCGTAGCACAAGCCACGCGATCCCACCGACACCGTGTCGTCATCGTCCAGGATGATGGCCGGCAGACCGTGCTTCCGCGCATCCAGCGCCGCGGCCATGCCCACGGGGCCGGCACCGATGATGATCACCGCATGTCGTGGGGCCGCACCGGGGGTCGCGTCCATTTCCGGTGCGCGGCGGTACTCGAAGCGCGGGTAGGTAAACGTGCTGTGCATGAGCGGCTCGGCTTGATGGCGGCGGCGTTCGCAGGCTCAGCCTTCCAGGGTCTCCCACATTTGGCGGTCGCGCTCGGCCGTCCAGATGCGCGGATGCGGATGCGCGGTGGCTTCGTCGTAGGCGCGCGTCACGTCAAAGGGCATGCAGTGGTCGAAGATGACCCAGCTGCCGTAGCGGGGCTTCAGGCGCTCGTAGGTTTCCCGGTACACGGCCTTGAGGTCGCGCCCGGCGGCGGCACCTTCCTTCACGCTGTCGTAGAGGTCGCTCACGAATTCGCGCGTGACCCGAAGGCCCTTTTCCACCTGCGCCGCGCCCACCAGCGCAGGCCCACGGCCCGGCACCAGGGACTGCGGCTGCAGGGCCGCGATGTTGCGCAGGGTCTGTGGCCAGTCCTGGAAATAGGCGTCACCCGCATAGGGCGTGGCGTCGAACTCCACCAAGTCACCGCTGAGCATGGCGCGCTCACCCGGCAGCCACACCACGGTGTCGCCCTTGGTGTGGCCGCGCCCCAACTGCAGCAACTGCACTTCCAGCTTGCCCAGCCACAGGGTCATCTTGCCGGTGAAGGTGAGGGTGGGCCATGTGAGACCCGAGGGCACCGATTCAACATTGCGGAACAGGCGCGGGAAGCGGCCGATTTCGCTGGCCTTGTCCTGCTCACCGCGCTCGACGATGAGGTCGTGGGTGTCTTGGCTGGCGATCACCTGCTGGCAGCCCTCGGCCTTGTAGGCGCTGGCGCCCAGCACGCGCACCGCGTGGTAGTGGGTGAGCACCACATACTTGATGGGTTTGTCGGTGACTTGCCGAATACGGCGGATCACGTCGGCCGCCATGGCCGGCGTGGCCTGCGTGTCGGCCACCAGCACCGCGTCGTCGCCGATGATCACGCCGGTGTTGGGGTCGCCCTCGGCGGTGTAGGCCCAGGCATGCTCGGAAATCTGCGTGAAGCTGACCTGCTTTTCTTCGAGGTCGGCCTGGGAGGCGAATTGCTTGGTGCCGGTGGGTGCGTTCATGGTGTGTTCCGGTGTGATTTGCACAGAGCAAATAAGTTTGCAGTTCTTCGATCTGAAGATCATAGACCCACTCGTTCGTTCTTGGCAAACGGATTCGCCTGGTGCAAACTCAGCCCATGGCGAAACCCAAGTCCAAGAAAGACCGTGACGAACAGACCGACACCCTGGCCAGCCTGCTGGACAACGGAATGGAAGGTTCGCAGGAAGGTGGCCAACGGGCCGTGCAGTCCGTGGAGGTGGGCGGCCGCCTCTTGCTGGCCTTGGCGCAGCAGCCCGGCCCGCTGAGCCTGAAGGACCTGGCGGCCCTGGCCGGCCTGACGCCCGCACGCGCGCACCCTTACCTGGTGAGCTTCGGCCGGCTTCGGCTGGTGGAGCAGCAGCCCAGTGGCCGCTACGCCCTGGGCCCCGCAGCCCTGCAAATGGGCCTGACCGCGCTGCACCAGTTGGACGCCATGCGGGAAGCAGAGGCCGTGGCCGAGGCGCTGGCCGCGGCCACCGGTCACGCGGTGGCCATTGCCGCCTGGGGAAACTTTGGGCCCACGGTGGTGCGCATGATCGAGGCGCAGCAGCCCCTGCTGGTGTCGATGCGCGCGGGCACGGTGATGAGCCTATTGGGCACAGCCACCGGGCGCGCCTTTGCGGCGGTGCTGCCCCGCGATCGGCTGCTGCAGGCCACCACCGGCGCGGTGGGCGACCCGCCCGGCCGCGCCACACGGCTTTCCGCAGAGGACCTGGCGATCGTCGAGGCCGCGCGCAAGGACATACGCGCCCATGGGGCCGTGCGGGCCAAGGGCCGGCCGATTCCGGGCATCAACGCCTTCAGTGCTCCCGCGCTGGACCATGAAGGCCAACCGGCCTTGGTGATCACCGCACTGGACCGCGAAGAGCGCTGCCCGGTGGAATGGAACAGCGCCAGCGCCCGTGCGGTGCGGGATGCCGCACGTGAAGTTTCATCGCGGCTCGGTTGGGCCGGTGGCGCCACGGGGCTGCGATGAGCGTCAACGAAGAAACGCCCTTCACGCCGCTGAGTGAACTCGTCCACGCACACGCGCAGGCGCGGCCCGCCGATGAAGCGCTGTGCGACGAAGTGCAGCGGCTGACGTGGGCGCAGCTCGATGCCCGCATCGACCGCGTGGCGGCATCCTTGCAGCGCGATGGCCTGATACCCGGTGATGCCGTGGCGCTGTGGGCCGGCAGCACGGTGGAGACCGCCTGCCTGTTCCTGGGGGCACTGCGGGCGGGTGCTGCCGTGGCACCGCTTTCACCATCCGTGACCCCGCAGGAAGGCCGCAGCATGCTGGCGGATGCGGGCGCGCGCTGGGTGTTTCTGGACGACGTGGGGCAGGCCTTGTGGGAGCGCATGCCGCCTGCGGACGGCGGCGCGCTGCATGGGGACTCTTTGCCCTCTCCCCGCGTGGTGCACCAAGCCGACCTCAGCGCCTGGCTGGCACCCGAAGGCACGGTGCCGCAGCACTGGCTGGCGGAACCAGAAGACCCCTTCAACATCATCTACTCCTCCGGCACCACCGGCACGCCCAAGGGCATCGTGCAGCCCCACGGCATGCGCTGGATGCACGTGCGGCGCGGCATGGCCTACGGCTATGGGCCGCACAGCCGCACGCTCCTGTCCACACCGCTGTACTCCAACACCACGCTGGTGGCCTTCATGCCCACGCTGGGCCTGGGCGGCTGCATGCACCTCATGCCGCGCTTCGACGCCGCACGTTGGCTACAGCGCGCGCAGGCCGAGCGCATCACCCACACCATGCTGGTGCCGGTGCAGTACCGGCGGCTGCTGGAGCACGCGGCATTCGACGGGCATGACCTGTCAAGCCTGCAGATGAAGTTCTGCACCAGCGCGCCGTTTTCCGCAGACCTCAAGCGAAGGGTGCTGCGCCGCATGCCCGGTGGCCTGGTGGAGTTTTACGGCATGACCGAAGGCGGCGGCACCTGCATCCTGGAGGCGCACCACCACCCCGACAAGCTGCACACCGTGGGCCAGCCCTCGAAGGGGCATGACGTTCGGCTGATCGATGAAGAGGGGCAGCAGGTGTGGCCTGCCGTGAACGCAGCGGATGATGAAGCGGTCATCGGGTCTGCGGCGGGTTCCCACGCCAGCACCGTCACCGGCGAAGTCGTGGGCCGCTCACCCGCGATGATGACCGGCTACCACGGCCAGCCGCAGAAGACGCGCGAGGCCGAGTGGTACGACGATCAGGGGCAACGCTTCATCCGCACCGGAGATGTGGGCCGCTTCGACGAAGATGGTTTTCTGATCCTGTTCGACCGCCGCAAGGACATGGTGATCAGCGGCGGCTTCAACCTTTACCCCAGTGACCTGGAGGCCCTGCTCATGCAGCATCCCGCCGTGGCCGAAGCCGCCGTGGTGGGCGTGGCTTCAGCGCGCTGGGGAGAAACGCCGGTGGCGTGGGTGGTGCGGCGGCAAAGCGACTCAAGCCCGTCCGAATCCAGCTTGCTCGAATGGTTCAACGCTCGGTGCGGCAAGACACAGCGCCTGGCGGGGCTGGCCTTCATCGATGAACTGCCGCGTAGCGCCATCGGCAAGGTGCTCAAGCGAGAATTGCGCGACCGTTGGCAACAACCCGTGGTCTGATAACTCTGCATGCGACTCATCCCCTTCCACGACCTTCCGACGCTGACCGGCCAAGCCCTGGGCACCAGCGAATGGTTTGCCATCGACCAGGGCCGCATCAACCGCTTCGCCGAGGTCACGCTGGACGAGCAGTGGATTCATGTGGACGCGGACCGCGCTGCACAGGGGCCCTTCGGCACCACTGTGGCCCACGGCTATCTCACGCTAAGCCTCCTGCCCATGTTCCTGCAGAACACCTGGGGCCTGGAAGGTGCCCGCATGGGCGTGAACTATGGCCTGAACCGCGTGCGCTTCCCTGCACCCGTGCCCGTGGGCAGCCGCCTGCGCGCGCACTTCAAGCTGCTCCAGTGCGAGGCCATCGACGGTGGCTGGCAGGTGGTGAGCGAGGTGACGATCGAACGCGAGGGTTCACCCAAGCCGGTGTGCGTGGCCGAGTCGGTTTCGCGGCATTACCGTTGACCGGCAGCAGCCTTGCGCAGGCACTACGATACGAGATTGCGCATCTGATTCCGTGAATTGAGGTACCCATGCCCGCAGCCCGCTTCTCCTGGTCCGACCCCCTGAACCTGGACTCCCTGCTCACAGACGACGAGCGCCAGGTACGCGATGCCGCCCACGCCTATTGCCAGGAACGGTTGCTGCCGCGCGCGCAGTTGTCGTTCCGGAACGAGGAAACCG